>JAESSY010000016.1 GCA_016763855.1 Pseudomonadales bacterium | reverse complement strand
TGTAACATTAGCGTCAATGACAGGCTCACTTGCTTGCTCCAAATGTGGGAATCTGGAACAGTTCCTGTGCGGCAGCCTCGGCGACTTCAACACTAAGACGAGTATCGATGCCGAAATAGATATTGGCAAATATCAAAATCCAAATGGGGATTAAAAATGATATTGGTGCTTCTTTGACAGTTTCGATACCAGGTGGCGCTGGTCTAAAATAAGCCATTTCGATGATACGCCACACATACACAACAGCCAATAAAGATCCTAAAAGAACGAGCACTGCAACGGGCCATAGACCGCTTTCAATCAAGGCCACTAACAGATACCACTTACTCACAAAACCAACGGTAAGGGGTACCCCAATTAAACTTAACCCTCCCAGCACTATCGCGGCCATGGTGAGAGGCATTTGTTTCCCTAGGCCCTGAAATTGACTGATCTGTACACCACCTAGGCGATACATCACCGCGCCTAACGCTAAGAATAAAGCACCCTTCATTAGTGCGTGATTAAACAGATGTAATAATGTTGCGGTTAAACCACTTACCGTGCTGATACTGAATCCAATAACCATATAACCAATCTGAGCGATACTTGAATATGCAAAAACATGTTTGACATTGGTTTGATAAATTGCCGCAGTTGACGCAACAAAAACCCCTATTAAACCGAGCGACATAAACAGCATTTGAAGCGGTAGAGCAGTAAAAGAAAAAGAGAGCCCAAAAACTGAGAATGTAAAGCGAATGAGTAAATAAATTGCAACCTTTGTCGCGGTGGCGGCAAAAAAAGCGGTTACGATTGAAGGCGCATATGCGTAAGCATTAGGCAGCCATAAGTGAAGTGGAAACAAGGCTAATTTCAAGCAAATCCCAACAACCATAAATGCGTAAGCTGTAAAAAGGGTTCGTGACTGGGTCACTTCTGGTAAACGGTGGGAGAGATCTTCCATATTTAACGTACCGGTCATTTGGTACATCAGACCAATACCTATCAAAATAAAAGTAGCACCAATAGTGCCCATAATCAGATATTGATAGGCTGCCCATAGTGCTCGTCTGTCAGGACTCAGGGCTATTAAGGCATAAGCAGATAGTGATGATATTTCAAGAAATACAAAAACGTTAAACGCGTCTCCAGTGGCGACTATGCCCAGCATGCCTGTTAAGGACAAAAGGTACAAAATATAGAAATAGGTATGCCTATCTTTAGGGATTTCCTTTTCTATACTGGTTTGCGCGGCGATCAATACCACAGTGCTAATGGCAGAAATTATCAATAACAAAAACACATTGAACTTGTCGATCCTATATTCAATCCCCCAGGGCGCGTCCCAGCCGCCTAACTCATAGACAACAGTGCCTGAAGTCATTACCTGCTGTAACAACATAGCACTGATCAAAAAAGTTATTGCACTGGTGAACAGTGAAAACAACCAAACGAGTTGCGATCGTTTTATAAACAAACACAAAGGTGCCGCCATAAGCGGAACCAATACCTGTAAAATGGGTAGGTGCACTAACACTATGGACTTTCCCTAGATTCAGTACTTTGAGAAAGAGCACCCTGAGTATGAGCATCTTGAATTTGATTATCCTGGCTCTGAATTTCGGACTCCTCAATGCTCCCATAGGCTTCTTTAATTCGAACCGTAAGCGCCAGACCGAGTGCCGTAGTGGAAATACCAACAACAATTGCTGTGAGAATCAGAACATGTGGTAAAGGATTCGAATAGACTTCTATTCCTGCGTGCAAAATAGGAGCCGTTCCACCCTCTACCTTAGCTATACTAATATAAAAAATGAAAACCGATGTTTGAAAAATGGTTAAGCCAACAATTTTTTTAACCAAGTTGCCGTGGGCAATAACAATATAAAAACCAATCATCATCAATACCACCACGACCCAATAATTATAGAGCCCGATTAGCATCAATATCCTCCTCGTTCTGTGCTTTTTGGTTATCTTCTTGTCGCCCTGCGAAGTTGAAAAAAATGATCACCATCACCGACGCTACGGTGCAGCCGACACCCCACTCAATCAATAAAATACCTAAGTGTTGACCTGCAATGGGATCGCTCGATAGCACGTTATAATCTAGAAAACTACCGCCATTTAACATAGATACAACGCCAACACAGCCATACAATAAAATACCAACCGCAGCAACTAATCGGATAATAGATTGATTAATCACTCGACGGGCTGTGCTTAAGCCAAACAACAGTGCATAAAGAAAAATAGCAGAAGCAAAAATAACCCCCGCTTGAAATCCTCCACCAGGCCCAAAGTCTCCATGGAATTGAACGTAAAGTGCAAATAGCAAAATGAAGGGGATCAGCATTTTAGTTACGATCCGTAAAATCAAATGCTGCTCATGCATCGAGTCATTCACCAACTCAATCACCGCATCATCTTCACGTCGTCGGGCAACCGATAAAAGTGCTAATACGCCAATACCCGCGGTAAAAACAACCACCACCTCACCAAAAGTATCAAAGGCGCGATAACTTGCTAGTACAGCAGTGACGAGATTAATCACGCCAACTTCTTGCATTGAATCATTAATATAGCGCGGCGCCACGTGTGTATGAATAGGCGCGTCTGGAGCACCAAAATACGGCATATCTAATGTACCGAATATCAACAAGCTGCCAGTAATAGTAACAACGAGTAACGCCAACAGAGGTTTATGTCTTACTGGATCTTCAGAGCGTCCAGTCATGGTGATAACCACAAACATAAGCAAGGTGGAAATCCCAGCGCCGACGGCGGCTTCAGTAAATGCAACGTCGACTGCATCCATTGCAACAAAAAAACTTGCGGTTAAGAGACCATAAATACCAGCCAGCATAGCCACTGCAAACAGATCTTTCATTCTAGCAATGGCAATAGCGACACCAACGAGCAAAGTCAACAAGGTGATATCAATGAGCAATCCGATCATTTAGGCTCCAGATCATTATCTGTTGTTTTATTACGCTCTTTACTATTGAGAATTTCTGTATCGTCTAGAACTGGCATAAGACCATTATGGAAAGCAGCTTTAGCAAGAGCATGACTTGCAGTCGGGTTTATAAATAATGTCATTACAAGAATCATCAATAGTTTTATCACCACTAGCGCGTCAGGATTCTGCAACATTAAACCCACTAATATCATACCTGCAGCTAAAGTATCGGTCACGCCAACAGCATGCATACGTGTATAAAAATCCGGGAATCTCAAGATGCCGACTCCGCCAGAAATACATAAGAAGCTACCAATCAATAGGCAGAATCCACTTAAAATCTCGACAATTGTATTGATATCAAGGGTCACTATTCTTCCTTGCTCTCTGCCGAAGGTTGTTTAAGCTCAAATGTGCCCGAGTAACGCAATACTCCCACTACACTGATAAAATTAATCAGTGCATACACGATTGCAATATCGAGAAATTCAGGACGCCCCATTACAAAACCTAACAAAGACAGTAGCAGCACTGTTTTGGTACCAAACATATTGACTGCCAAAATTCGATCGTAAAGTGTTGGCCCAACAATTCCGCGAATGATAGCTAAAATCATGGCCACAAGAACAGCTAGTGTTGCTGCAATTAACATTAGTTTTCCAACCGACTGACCCGACGATCCATTTCGCCGGCTTTTAAAATATCCAAATTTTCTTGGAATAAAGCGTGGACCGTGAGGCGATCACCGACTAAGTCTACCGTCACTGTTCCTGGTGTAATTGTGATTGAATTCGCATAGATAACTTTTCCGATATCAGTTTTTTGGGTCGCTTTTATCGTTGTAAAGGCGGGAGAAATAAAGTTTTTTCCTAACCAAATACTTTTGACTACCGCGATATTTGCAAGAAGAAGTTCCTTGAGTAGCCAAAGAAAATAGCCCGGAAGCTTATATGAAAGGTGTATCGGTTGCGATTCATGATCAACCACATCTATTCTATGGGCAATGTATAAAACAAACACAACAGAAATTGTACCAAGTGAAAGCATGAGCACAGAAGTGTGGCCTGAATTTAGCATCCAAAAAGCGGCTAATGTCAGAAATAAAGTGAGTGTATGTCGCATCGATTATCCATTAAATAAAGCCCAAGTTAAATATATTCACCAACATGAAAATTTGACTAATTAGTCATAGTCTCTCTAATTGTACAGGGTAACATCAGTTGTGCCTCTCTTCCCTGATCGATATGGCACCAGACAACATTATTTTTAAATCGCAGCTTCTTTGAGTTTAGTTGAATATTGTGTCATTTGTTAATCTCTTTTTTTGCCATGTATTATTCAATAGGCAATCAAGAGACTAGACAGCAAGCCTTCCATATAGAACATCACGGATAACGTCATCATTTGGCAAGAATACAGCACCCTCTAACTAAAGAATCAGTTACTTTGTGGATCTTAACAGCAATTCTTATAGATAGATCACTAACCCTATGATTAGCGACACATATCCAAATTGCTTGGCTCAAGAGGTTCGCTCTCCTGATCTTTTGACCGTTTCTATAACGAAGTGCATATTATTACTTGCTTCAGCCAGGGATTGGGAGAAGATCCATTTTTTTGCGTTTACGTTTAACTCAACATATTACCTGTCGCTATACTGTTACTTTGTTCATCTTCCAAATAGATGTGACTCAAATCGTGTCGTCTTATAAAGAAATATACCTAATGCTTAGGTTTATCGGAATTTGGAAAACTGACAGATGAACCCGTTCTTAGCACAAATACCAAAAGGCTAAACAACGTTTGTTGCTGCACCAATAGGAAATAGCGATGTAATGCGACAAAGGACCAGTATGCTAATTGGGATAATGTCTAAATCGGGTAGACGAGCATGCCTTCAAGCAAATTAGCTTTCTCTTTCAATCGCGCGATAACCAATATCACTACGATATAGTGCATCTTTAAATTCAATCTCCTTGAGGATCCGATATACTCGCGATTGCGCTTCTCCAACATTCTTTCCAAGGGCAGTCACACCCAATACTCTCCCACCATTCGTAAAAACCTTACCAGCAGATAAAGTGGTTCCCGCGTGGAAGGTTTTGGAATAGTCATTTTCCTCAGGAATAGTGAGAATTTTCTGTCCTTTTGCATAGCTTCCAGGGTAACCCTTTGCAGCCATGACGACGGTTAGGGCGACGCGTTCATCAAACTCAATCTCTTGGTTAGCCAAAGAACCATCGATAGCATCGAGACAAAGTTGAACTAAATCCGACTTCATTCGCATCATGATAGGCTGAGTTTCCGGGTCACCAAAACGACAATTGAATTCAATTACCTTTGGATTTCCATCTGCATCTATCATTAAGCCAGCGTAGAGAAAGCCTACATAAAATATACCATCATCATTTAGGCCTTGCATTGTTGGACGGATGACCTTTGACATGATTTCTTCAAACACCTTTGGCGTCACAACAGGAGCGGGTGAATAGGCTCCCATACCTCCGGTATTGGGCCCCATGTCTCCGTCATAAGCAGCCTTGTGATCTTGAGATGAGGCGAAAGGAATCGCATTTTTACCATCCACCATAACAATAAAACTGGCTTCTTCACCAGCAAGAAACTCTTCAATCACGACAATTGAACCAGCCTCACCAAAGGCGTTGCCCTGCATCATGTCCTTTATTGTATTTATCGCCTCATCCTGGCTTTGAGCAATGACCACACCTTTGCCCGCAGCAAGTCCATCTGCCTTAATTACGATGGGAAGATCCATGCCTGCTGCATATTCAATAGCTTTTGTTGCATCGTTAAAGCTCGCATAAGCGGCGGTAGGTATTTCATGGCGTGCAAGGAAATTTTTAGTGAATGTTTTTGAACCCTCCAACTGTGCACCGAGGGCATCGGGGCCAAAACACTTCAAACCAGCTTCTCTAAACAGATCGACAACACCCGCTACTAAAGGTGCTTCAGGGCCGATTAAAGTTAACTCAATACCTACCTCTTTTACAAAAGAGATCTGAGCTTTGAAATCCATAACATCGATATCAACATTAGAAAGGTTTTCCTCAAGGGCGGTCCCTGCATTTCCTGGCGCAACGAAGACTTCTGTTACAAGGGGCGACTGGGCTAATCGCCAAGCCAGTGCATGTTCGCGACCACCAGAACCTGTTACCAATATTTTCATAGGAATTTTCAATTCTCTTAACTTCTAAAGCCTAATGTCGGAAATGTCTCATCCCCGTAAACATCATTGCCATACCTGCCTCATTTGCAGCCTGAATCACTTCATCATCTCGCATTGAACCACCGGGTTGAATAACAGCAGTGATTCCTGCTTCTGCCGCTGCATCAATGCCATCTCTGAAGGGGAAGAATGCATCGGATGCCATAACCGAGCCAGATACCATCAGGCTTTCATCTGCAGCTTTTATCCCTGCAACTTTAGCACTGTAGACCCGGCTCAT
The DNA here is from genome assembly GCA_016763855.1 of Pseudomonadales bacterium. Lineage (GTDB taxonomy): Bacteria > Pseudomonadota > Gammaproteobacteria > Pseudomonadales > Azotimanducaceae > JAHRVQ01. The sequence continues at coordinate 12,793 of JAESSY010000016.1, read as the reverse complement.
CTGCCCCGCACCAACACCGATCGTTCTTTGATTTTTAGCATAGACAATAGCATTCGATTTGACATATTTAGCCACTGTCCAAGCAAATAATAAGTCACGTAGCTCTTCTTCATTGGGCGCGCGCTTACTAACGACTTTTAAATCAGATTCTACCAACAACTCAATATCCGCCTCTTGTACGAGCATACCCCCAATTACTTTTTTATAGTCTAGTAATCCAGTTTTCATATCGTTCAATTTACCGCATTCGAGCAATCGAACATTCTTCTTTTTTGAGAAAACAACCTTTGCTTCATCACTAATATTCGGAGCAATCACGACTTCAACAAATTGTTTGTCAGTAATATTGATCGCAAGCTCTGCTTCGAGAAAACCATTGAAAGCGATGATGCCACCAAATGCGGATGTCGGATCAGTTTCAAAAGCCAGTTGATAAGCACTGAGTAAATTTTTCGCTACGGCAACGCCACAGGGATTAGCATGCTTCACTATTACGCAGGCAGGCGAATCAAAAGCCGCGACACATTGAAGTGCCGCATCGGTGTCTGCAACGTTATTGTAAGATAATGCTTTACCATGGCTTTGATCTGCGAAACTGACGGTTCCAGTACACGCATCTTTTTCCACGCTCCCTCTTTCTACATACTCTTTGTCTACATAGAAGGCAGCAGCTTGATGTGGGTTCTCTCCGTAACGCATCAGCTGCTTCCTTGAATATTGACGCGTCATTGTTAAAGGAAATTGTGCTTGCTCATTTGTCAGAGGATCAATGGTTCCAAGATAATTGGAAATTGCCCCGTCATAGGCTGCAATTTGTTCAAAGGCTTTGACTGCCAATCTAAATCGGGTTTCCTCGCTGAGGCAACCTTCCGTTTCTCTCATTTCTTCTAAGACTATTGAATAATCAGCTGTATCTACAACGACAGCAACACTCGCGAAATTCTTAGCTGCGGAACGAACCATGGCTGGGCCACCAATGTCGATATTCTCTATCGCATCTGCAAATGAGCAGCTCTTATCAGCAATGGTTTTCTCAAACGGATACAAATTGACGACTACTAAATCAATTGCGGTAATATCGTGCTCATTCATGACATCAGCATCAATCCCACCGCCATTGTTGTCTCGCCTCCCTAATAACCCGCCATGAATTTTGGGATGTAAGGTTTTTACACGACCATCCATCATTTCGGGAAAACCAGTGTGGTCACTTACTTCTTTTATCTGAACATCGGCTTCTTTCAACATTCGATAAGTGCCCCCGGTAGAGAGTACATCAATATTGAATTCCATCAGACCTTGGCTAAATGACACTAAATTTGATTTATCGGAAACACTGATCAGTGCCGTTCTTATCTTACACAAGCCCATTCTACATCCCATCTAATACATGAAAAGTTTATCACGAAAAAAGAAAAGGACGGCTCCTAGCCGTCCTTTATTTGGGTGAGTTTACACGCCCGTGTGGACAAAGGAAACGTCTATAACATACCGTATTTCTTTAATTTTTTCCTTAGGGTACCTCTATTTAGACCTAACATTTTCGCGGCGAGACTTTGATTATTCCCCGCAGTTTTCATTACGCTTTCAAGCAAAGGGGCTTCGATTTCAGCAAGAACCAGCTCGTACAAGCCTTCAACATCCTGATCTTGCATAGCATCCAGATATCCACTCACAGTCAGTTTTACTGAATTTGAAAGTGTAAACGCTTCAGTGGTCGCACTGTGCGTAGCATTTTCTTGCCCGGAAACTCTTTCGTTAACAGCTAAGCTGGTAGCAACAACATGGTTGTCAGAGGTTTTTGCCTTATCACTAACTAGGGTAACTTGACCAGGTATTAAGGCGCTTCGCTGATTTTCTCTTTCTTGCAGCTGAATTAAATCATTCATTTATCTTCCTCAATGCTTAGGCGGCGATTTCTTCCCTCTCTTGCATCGCTAAAAATACCGTCTCTATCGCTTCTAGTTGCTGAGAGACATCCTTTAAGCCATTGAATTTTTTGATAAAACCAATAGTTTCCGTATTTTCTGCTAGCCCGGCAAAATACCATCCAACGTGCTTTCTTGCGATGCGAGGGCCCATGACTTCACCATAAAAATGGTTAAGTTCAACTATATGTGTCATGAGCATGGTTTTTATCTCAGCTAAACAGGGATTTTTTTGATTTTTTTTCGTTTTCAGAAAATAATCGATTTGTGAAGCTAGCCAAGGTTGTCCCTGGGCCGCACGTCCAATCATGATACCCGCGGCCCCAGTATGACCTAAGACCCATTCGGCTTTCTCGCTTGAATCAATATCGCCATTCGCAATAACAGGAATATCTACTGCGTCGACTACCTCAGCAATGGCATCATAATTAACAGTGCCAGTAAATTTACAGGCCTTGGTCCGGCCATGCACGCTGAGTAACTGGATACCAGCATCTTCCGCAATCCGAGCAATCTTCACGGCATTTTGTTCCTCAATCGACCAACCCAATCGAATCTTTAATGTAACGGGAACCGTCACCGTGTCCACAACCTTCTTAAGAATTGCCTCAACCAGTTTTTCATCACGCAAGAGCGCTGACCCAGCAGCTTTCTTGCAGTCTTTTTTTGCGGGACAACCCATATTGATATCAATTATTTGAGCACCCATTGCCTCGTTAGACAATGCAGCCTCGGCTAAGCTCTCTGGATCAGCACCGGCAATCTGTACCCATCTGGGTTCTACCTCTGATCCAAACCGTAGACGATTGCTAGACTTTTTTGTACTCCAAAGAGATTGATCGCTTGTGATCATTTCCGAAACAAGCCAATAAGCCCCTTTGCTTCGACAAAGATTACGGAATGGTTGATCTGTTACACCTGCCATGGGTGCAACGATCACCTTACTTGAGTGTTGATAGGGACCAATTTTCAATTAAGGTATTCTTTAAACAGAGGGTAAAGAAGTATAACAATATTTATACTTACTCAGGTAGGATCATCAGAGAGTATCCAATCGCATCAGGGTCAACAATTTCAAGCGCTAATCGAACTTCTGTACTGGCCGGAATAAATTTTAGCCCTGTTACTTCGCCTCGTAAGTATTCTCTCGGTAAGAAACTTCGGGAAGCAATCGTACGGTCATTGATATTTGTAAATCGAAGTTGTAACTTGGGAAAACGCTGCCGAAACACCCCGTCATTACGGAGGATCGCATCAATCTTTAAAGCGTGACCTTGCTCGGGATGTGTTCTGATGAGCAACCCAGAAACGGAAAGTAACTCAAAATTTGAGTATTCTGGCACCTTGCACCCAAAGGTATTACAGGTGTACTGAAAATAATTTCGTAGGGCCGGGTGTTGGGACAGCACATTTTTGTTAAACCAGGCGAACTGCAAGATAAAAACCAGCAAAAGAATAAAGATTCCACCAGCCCACGGCATTATTCTGGTTGATACCGAAGGTATATACTCACCAACAATATCCACCGGTTCGTCATCTATCACATTGATGTTACCCGACATTCCGAGCAGAGTTTCTTCGTCCACTTCGGTTTCAATTTGTTCTTCTGCAGAGCCCTCAGCTTGCTCATCTAAAGAGCCTTCAGCTTGTTCTTCTAAAGAGCCCTCAGCTTGTTCTTCTAAAGAGCCTTCAGCTGGTTCCTTTAAAGAGCCCTCAGCTGGTTCTTCTTCAATCTCTTTTGCCTCTTCCTCTACGGAATCCTCCTCTCGTGCTGCTTCATGTTCTTCAACCTGCCCCTCAAAAAAGTCTTCATCTTGCTCTTCTAAGGAGCCTTCAGCTGGTTCTTCTAAGGCCTTCGTCTCATCCTCTACAGTATCGTCATCACGCCCTACTTCGTGTTCTTCTGCTAGCTCCCCTATCGAATCTTCAGGCATCGAAGTTTCATCATTATCAAATATATAATCAGACCCCTTAAAAATCTGTAAGCAAGCTCCACAACGAACAGATCCACCTGCCGCACTGAGTTGGGCATCCGTTACCTTAAAAGAGGTTGAACAATTAGGGCATTGTGTGATCGAGGTAGACATCAGTCCGTTCTCCCATGCAGACAAACCCATCCATCCAGAATTTTCTCATCAACAAAATTAAGAGAGTAGGCTTTTTTCACCCATTCAGACTGGGCTACCATGATACCCGAGAGCACTAGGTGCCCATTTGGCGCTAACAAGGATGTAAGTTGGTTCGACAAATCGATAAGCGGCTGGGCCAAAATGTTGGCGATGACGAGATCAAATTTTTCACTTTCAAATGCTTCAGGCATTGAAGTCTGCAGCCGCTCCCCAACTTCATTTCTCTCGGCATTGTCTCTCGATGCCCTGAGGGCTTGGGAATCATTGTCTACTGCAAGGACAGACTCAGCACCTAAGAGAAGCGCTGCAATACCTAAGATGCCAGAACCCGAACCAAAATCTAATACTCGCATCCCAGCAATCACATGCTGATCTAACCATTCTAGGCACATCTTTGTCGTCGCATGTGTCCCGGTACCAAAGGCGAGCCCTGGATCAAGATCCATGATAACCGCTCCTTCTACATCAACCTCATAGCCTGTGGGACAAACCCAGAGGCGCTCACCAAAAAGCATGGGTTTAAATCGACTAAGCCATTCCCGTTCCCATACTCGATCACCTAGCGCCTCAAGGAATAAAATTTTAAATCCCGATTCCTTAATTTGACGCTTGATTGCTTCAATATCGCTGTCATCTTCGTATAAACCCGTCGCCGTCACGTTATCCCAAAGGGGAATTTCTCCCGGCCCGGGTTCAAAAATCGGATTATCCTGAGCATCTATTACTGTTACCGAAACAGCGCCCGTGCCCCAAAATAGGGATTCGAGCACTTCGAGTTCCGCTGAGGTGCAACTTACACCAAGTGTCTTCCAGTTCATCAATGACTCTCTAACATTCGTTCGAGAGCATTTGAGGTTGTGTATTCACCCCGACTGAAGGATTTACTTTGGAGAATCTCCTTCAATACAGGAATACTTGTCTCAACACCTTCGATTCTAAATTCTGCTAGCGCTCTTATCATTTTTGCAATGGCTTCTTTTCGGTCAACGCCACGAACAATCAGTTTTGCTAGAAGAGAATCATAATGATGCGGGACCCGATAACCAGCGTAAATGTGCGAGTCAACTCTCACACCATTTCCCCCTGGGGGATCAAACTTTTGAATCATGCCGGGACTCGGCCGAAACGCAGCATCTTCTGCATTTATTCGACATTCAATCGAACATCCTTTTAGCTCTATATCTGATTGCATCCAGGGTAGCGCTTGAGTATCGGCGATGAAGAGCTGGGCTTTCACAATATCAGCATCTGTAATAAGTTCAGTAACCGGGTGTTCAACCTGTAAGCGCGCATTAACTTCAAGAAAGTAAAACTCTCCATCTTGATATAAAAACTCCAATGTTGCGGCACTTCTATAATGCATCCCGGACAAAGCAGAAATTGAATCCTGCGCGAGTCTATTCAATTTCTCTGGCGCAATTCCTGGAGCCGGAGCTTCTTCTATGATTTTTTGATGTCGCTTTTGTATCGAGCAATCTCGGGACCCAAGATGAATCATTTTTCCTTTACCGTCACCCAGCAGCTGAATTTCGATATGTCGCGCATGATCTAAGAATTTTTCCAGATAGATTTCCGATCGCCCGAAGCTTGCCTCGGCTTCTTGTTCTGCCTCTGCCCATAGAGCACTTAACTTACCGGCGTCTTTAACAAGTCGAATACCACGACCGCCTCCTCCAAAGGCCGCCTTCATCAATAAAGGAAATCCTATCTCTTCACTTGCTTTGAGTGCTTCATCTAAATTAGCAATTCTAGCGTGGCTTCCTGGGATAACCTTTAAACCACAATCTGCCATCAATTGACGCACGCTGGCCTTATTCTCAAGACGCTTTATTTGATCAGGTTTTGGGCCGATAAAAGCCAGATTATTGGCTTCAACCTTTACTGCAAACGCTGCATTTTCTGATAGAAACCCGTAACCCGGATGAATCGAATCACAATTTGTCAATTTTGCAGCAGTAATGATGTCATTCATTTGTAAGTAGCTTTTTTTGCCAGTACAAATACTATCATCCGCCAAACCGATATGAATTAACGCTGAATCTACCTGGGTGTAACCCGCTACACACTGTTTATCCATTTCATGACAGGCTTGCAGTATTCGCAGGGCAACTTCCCCCCGGTTAGCGATAAAGACTCGATTAAGCATCTATGAAATGGTAAATAGTGCTTGGCCGAATTCAACAACGGCCTCGTTTTCAACCGAAATAGATTCGATTTCCCCCGTTTTGTCCGATTTTATCTCGTTCATCATCTTCATGGATTCAATGATGCAGAGGGTATCTCCAATTTCTACTGAAGCACCTATTTCAACAAAGGGACGCGCATCGGGCGAGGGTGAACAGTAGAAAGTGCCTACCATCTCGGCAGTAACTACATGACCAAGCGGCTTCTCAACCTCGGCCACTGATGCTGCTGGCTTGTCGACCTGAACAGCATTCCTATTTTCTACAACAGTTGATGGAAAAGCTCTCGAAATTCTGACTGAGTCTTCCCCCTCCTTGATTTCGATCTCCGTAATATCAGATTCTTCCATCAACTCAATGAGTTTTTTAACTTTGCGTATATCCACTATTTCCCCCCAACTTCAAGCTTATGTACCGCAGCCTCTAAAGCCAATTCATACCCCTTCGAACCCAATCCTGTAATACAACCTACAGCCACATCAGAAAGAAATGAATTTTGCCTAAAGGATTCTCGACTGTGAACATTGGATAAGTGAATTTCAATAAAGGGAATAGCAACACCTAACAACGCGTCCCTTATCGCAATACTGGTATGAGTGAAAGCACCGGGGTTGATAATGATATAGTCGACGCCTTCGCCCTTAGCCTGATGTATCCTATCCACTAATACGTGTTCTGCATTTGACTGGCAAAAATGAAGTTCACACCCCTTATCTACGGCTACCTGACTCAATCCTGCATTAATATCTTCAAGGGTCTCGAAACCATAGACTTCAGGCTCCCTTGACCCCAATAAGTTTAAATTCGGACCATTTAGGATTAGAATATTTTTCATAAATCTAAAAATTCGCTTTTATGGAATTTGATTCATATTAAGATATATTTTTAAGAATTTAGCTAGAATAGTCAATGTTAAAAATCGAATTAAAACAAAATTTCTGATTAACTAGTCTCAACGTCTAAACTCGGAAAATATCTAGAAAATAATGCATTTTTCTCGAAGTTTACAACGATATAGTGATTTTTCTCGGAGGATAGCAAATTCCTGCTTCAGCGCACCCTTGGAACTCTATCCACAGCTCAACGTTTTCAGTATTCTGCTCGGACAAACTAACTTCTACCTCTAATTCTTCATAATAAACTTCAACATCGCCAAAGTACTCATCATGCTTTTCCTTTCCAGGTGCCATTTTTAGAAATTTAGGCGTATCTTCAACGTTCACTTTTAACTTATGCTTATAGAGGTAATATCCAGGCTGGATCTGCCAGTATAATTTTACGATGCTATCATCCCTAGTTGCACTTAAACGAAAAGCCTTATCTACAGGCAGGAAAACGGGTGCGCTTTGAAATGGATCATAACCACCCTCAAATTCAGAAGCAGATAGGGATTCACCAATGAAAACTGGGGTGAAAAATAGGCATAATAAAAAGATGTTAATACGAATATGTGACATAGGAACCTAATTTAGCTTGTAACTACCATGTTTGACCGTTATTTAATGACATTGTTGCCCAGCGCACCACAGAAAAATATCATATACTGGACGAGACTAAGTCTTATTAGTCTTTCCCTTGTTGTTTTATCAGCCTGCCAGAGCACAATCCCCAATAAACCAAGTATAACATCCGGCGTGCCTGATACACCGGCAACAAGAACAAAGCCGAACCCAAAAGTGACAGCGCTGCTCGACGATGCTTATCACGCTTTTGAAGAGAATCGCCTTACCACGCCGATTGAGGATAATGCCTACCTAAAGTTCTTGCAGGTCCTATCAATAGAACCTCTAAATAGCACAGCGAATCAGGGAATAACCGAAATTGTCGAAAAGTATCTAGCCTGGGCTATTCAGGCGGTTGAGAGCAAAAACTATTCTAAGGCGCTTTCCTATGTGACTAAAGCAAACTCTGTGGATGAAAATCATTTGAACATCAAACCCGTAGAGAAAATGATCAGAAGTCGGCAACTTGCCAGCCACAAAGTATTTGGCATAGACCGTCAAGCACTGCAAAAGAGAAGCTCTGTAGTAATCGAACAGCTTCAGAGCATCGCGATACAAATCGAATATCATCAGGCCGCCATTGTGATTTCAGCACCTACTGACGGAGAGGGAAGATGGATCTATCAACAATTAAACTATGCTACTGAAAATCGAATTCGCGCAACATTCGAACTAAGTGCTCAACCGGAAGTACGTATTTCATATCAATGACTATAATAAATGGATCGTCAACAAAGATTAAATAGCGACTACTGGTAATTGATATGAAGCCAACCTTCGCCGCGCTAAAAAATCAACGCAGCGGACAACAACTCGCATCCCTTCTTTTAACTATGGCTCTATTGTTGTGTAGCCTCGTTATCGCAGGAAGTTTGGGTATCACAGAACAAATGTTGAATATGGTGGCAGAAGAATATGGTCGCCGCGCCCGAAGCCGTATTGTCGACTGGCAAAATATTGTCGATAAAAATCAAGGCGAATCAGAGCTAAAAAAACTAAAAGCAGTCAATAATTTTTTTAATCGAAATCGATTCGTTTCAGATCAACAACACTGGAAGAAAGCAGATTACTGGGCAACCCCAATAGAATTTCTATCTACAAAGGGCGGAGACTGTGAGGATTTCGCGATTGCAAAATACGTCACCCTGCGCGCCCTCGACATACCGGATAAAAAATTGCGAATCACCTATGTCAAAGCCCTCCGTCTAAATCAAGCACACATGGTGCTAAGTTATTACGAAAACCCCAGAGCAATCCCATTGATCCTTGATAATCTGGACCGTAGAATCAGACCCGCAAATAAACGGGTCGACCTTAAGCCAGTCTATAGCTTTAATGGCAACGGGCTGTGGCTAGCAAAAATGCGAGGCGAAGGACAGAAACTTGGCAGCGCAGACGATTTAAATATGTGGCGAGATCTTGTTTCGCGACTTAACAGAGAGAGAGGTTCACAATGACATTGCTACGTCAAATCATGTTGGTCATGATCGCCATCTTTTTATTGCTCTTCAGTGCAAATTTTATATTGACGGTGTACGAATCCAGAATATATCTGGAAAAACAGATGCGAGTACATGCACAGGACACCGCAACTTCACTCGGCTTGTCTATGACGACAGCAATAGCAGAAGAAGACAATGCAAATCTTGAGGTATTAGCTAATGCTGTTTTTGACCGCGGATACTATCAAGAAATCAAATTAACTGATCTTGATGGAAAAGTGCTTATTTCCAGAATAAACCCGATGAAAATAGATGATATTCCGAACTGGTTTATACAACTAATCGATCTCCCTTCGCCAATAGGAAGCACTGAAATCATGAGTGGTTGGTCCTTTCTTGGGATATTAGAAGTAAAGTCTCATCCAGGGCATGCCTATCGTGATCTCTGGCGTATCAGTGTGAACTTTCTCTATTTGTTTTGCTTCATCATAATTCTGAGCTACGGCATAATTGGCGCGGTACTCAGTATACTCATGCGTCCACTCGTCCATGTAGAAAACCAGGCGAATGAAATTTGTGAACGAAAGTTTCCTATTCTCCAAGAGATCCCAAAAACTCGTGAATTAAAACGTGTTGTGGAAGCAATGAATCGCATGTCCGGAAAAATAAAGGAAATGTTTCAGCGGCAGGTAGAGCTAACAGAAAGTCTAAGGCTAGAAGCAAAAACTGACTCTGTAACCCATCTGATCAACAGGCAAGAATTTGACGCTCAAGTTAATGCTATAATTTCTTCTGAAGAAGGCCCGGGTTCCAGCACATTAATGCTGGTACAGATAAAAAACTTTGCTGAAATCAATAACAAATTAGGGCGTGTCGCAGCTGACGATTTGTTGATACAAGTGGCAGAACGAATACAGGAAGGATTGAGTTCTGTTCCTGAGGCTATTGTTAGCAGGCGCAGCGGCGCTGATTACGCCCTCTTTATCGCCCGCACTCATTTAGAACGAAGTCGCGCGCACCTTCAGAAAGTTTTTCAATCAGTAGCCTCATTAGAGTACTTCAATAAAGATGTAAATCTGGATGCCTTTCATGTTGGCGCTTCCTTCTTCGAGGAGAAAGAAGATTTGTCCCTGATGCTAACGACATCTGACACAGCCTTACGAAATGCGCAATCCGAAGGCGCCAATGCAAGCTATTTTCTAATCCACGGGGACAGTAACAACCCTATATCAGACATGGTCAAGCAAGCTCAAGAATGGAAGCTAACTCTGGATGAAATCATCAAAAATGAGTCGGTACTTTTTCATTACCAAGCTATTTTCAGCTTACCCGACAAGAAAATACTCGGATATAAAATCTTTGTCAGAATCAAACTTGGTGGGCAAACGATCAATGCTGGCGTCTTCATGCCCATGGCCGAAAGGTTTGGCTTACTCGCTGAATTGGACAAGATCATAATTTCCAAAGCGCTAAAACAACTTAATGAAGACTCCCCCAACTTTGTGCTCAATTTATCCACTCGCTCTATTCAGGACAATGAATTTATTGATTGGCTTCTGGATATTTTAGGTCGTTATCAGCAGTTCTCTCATAAAATTACTTTTGAACTCCAAGAGTACGCTATCAATCTAGCTTACGAGCAAGTCAAATTGTTGATCGAATCCACATCAAAATTCAACTATACCTTCTCCATCGATCACTTTGGTAGCGGAGCAACCGCCTTTTCTTACCTTCAAAGCCTAGATGTGCATTACATCAAAATCGATCGCAGCTTCGTCACCAACATTGGCGATAACACCGACAATCAGTTCTTCATTCAGTCTGTCGTACAAATTGCTCACACACGAGACATGTTGCTGGTTGCTGAGGGTGTAGAAGAGGCAATGGAACTTGAATCGCTTATCGATCTCGGTGTTGACGCTGCCATGGGTTATTTTCTTGGGAAGCCCGGCCCAAACATTGACTAAATTGTAAAACTAATCGTTTAGTAATCTACGGTTCTCTCACAAGCACTTGATGCTACTATAGGGCAACTATAAATTATCCTACATAACGGGTAAGTAATGTTTGAGAACTTAAAATCAAAAATTTCAGATCGCCTAGAAACAAGCAATTTATCTTCGGGCCTGCAGATATTCCTTGCGTCAACTACCTTGCTTCTGAGCGCAATTGGCCTCATAGGCTTCATTTGGGATGACGAACCTAATCTTTTCGATGTCGTAGAACAAACAAATCAAGTAACACAATCCTTAGGTGTTAGTACCGTAACAGGAAGCACAACTGTCGCTACTTTGATGCACCTTAGCGAAACCTTAGTGGGTAAGACAGGGGGATATCTCACAAATGACATTATGCCACCAGGCGTTTGGATGGACAATATACCGAACTGGGAGTTCGGTGCACTTGTGCAAATTCGTGATATGGCGAGAATCATGAGAAACAGTTTCAGTCGCTCCCAATCCCAATCTACAGAAGATCAAAGTCTAGTCTCAGCAGAAAATCAATTTTATTTCGATTCCGATAGCTGGATGCTACCCGAGACAGAGTCAGAATACCGTAAGGGCTATAAAGCCCTTACGGAATATCTAGTCCGTTTAGGGGATTCCAATCTACAGTCAGCACAATTTTATGCTAGATCGGATAATTTACGGGCTTGGTTATCAGAAGTTGAAACCCGATTAGGCAGTTTATCCCAACGATTGAGCGCAAGTGTCGGCAAAAAACAACTTGATACCTCTCTTGCTGGAGACGCCGCGGCGGTGAAATCCACCAATACCCGCAAGGAAACAGAAATTCATACGCCCTGGACTGAGCTTGACGATGTGTTTTACGAAGCGAGAGGGACGACCTGGGCCCTTATTCATCTGCTTAAAGCGGTAGAAGTTGATTTCAGGGATGTACTTGAGAAAAAAAATGCATCGGTGAGTATGCAACAGATTATTCGCGAACTTGAACCCACACAAGATGCTCTGTGGAGTCCGGTAATACTCAATGGTAGCGGTCTTGGTATGGTCGCTAACCATTCTCTTGTGATGGGTTCCCATATCTCCAGGGCAAATGCGGCCATTATTGATTTGCGTCGTTTATTACAAGAAGGGTAGTATTAACCCTATCCAAAATCAGGCACAAAGACCTGACTCGGAATTAATAAAAATTAATAATCCAATCGGAAATTACTATGAGTGACATGATCAATCTGCCACCAATTTTTGGTGTGCTCGGACTCGTTTGTGCCTTTGTTATCTACGTCTTAATGACAAGATATTCTGTAGGTGACGAAAAAATACAAAAAATTGCCAAAGCCATCCATGAAGGAGCAATGGTATTCATGCATCGTGAATATATGATGCTCGCGCTATTCGCAGGACCATTATTTGTCCTACTTCTGGTTTCACCACTAGGCTGGCCTACCGCACTATCATTTGCTGTCGGTGCGTTAACATCTGCTGCAGCGGGATACTTGGGTATGTTCGCTGCGACAAAAGCAAACGTTCGTACCACCGCCGCTGCTCAAGAGTCCGGTGCTGCACGGGCCCTAACCGTTGCATTTTATGGCGGCTCTATTATGGGCTTATGTGTTGCATCTCTCGGCCTCATTGGACTTGGATC
>JAESSY010000015.1 GCA_016763855.1 Pseudomonadales bacterium | reverse complement strand
GGCTGCTTTTGGTAGGCCTGTTGTTCCGGATGTGAATATGAAGAGCGCAACGTCACCCATCGTGACCGTCTGGGAAATGTCATGATTTTGATTGCTTAGCGCATCGTCATTTAAGTCGATTTCAACCGCCCAGTTTGGTGGAGGTAATTCTCCTTTATCTCGGATAAAGAAATAATCTTTTCCGTCCTCAAGATTGAGTTCGTTATTAACTCCTTGAAGTGCTTCTGTTAATTCTTCACCGAAAATACACTTTTTTGATTCGATAAGATTGATGCAATGTACCAATTGTTGCTTGCCGAGGTTGGTATTGATCATTCCTGCAATTGCACCCAATTTATGAATTCCCAGCAATGAGCTTACAAAGGAGATGCGGTTTTGCATGAATAAGCTAACACAATCTCCTTTTTTGATACCGTCGGCAGCCAATTTAGAGGCGACTCGATTGGCTTGTTCGTTGAGCTCTCTCCAGGTAATGGTGTTGTCCTCGCAGAGTATCGCGATGCCCTCGGGGTTTTCTGATGCTTGAATTTCAACAAGCAAAGCCATAGAACCAGGCAAGTTTGAAGAAGGTGGTTTTGTCCTGGCAGCAGCAATTAGGACTCTTAAATCTTTTACTAAATTCATAAAACTCATTTGTACTCCCTTGTACTTCCTATAGGTAAAACTGTAGATTAAAGTGTAATAGTTCTGAATAATACAGATTGATCGCCCTTATGCACAGGGTTTGTAAGTGGTGACCGCAGCTCGATCAAAATGGATGCAGTTTCTGGAAATTCTGAATCGTTGTCCATAACCTACGCCTCAACAGGCTCTTGTGTTTCAAAGGTCTTCTTTAAGATAAAATCTCTGCCAAAAACGCCATTGATGCTTGATATCTTAGAGGCTTTGATATCAAGCATCTTCGATTCGAATTTGACATCATCAAGTGAAAACTCAATTAGATCGGCTTCTGAGGGCGTAACTATTTGAAATCGTAAAGCTTGTCTTGGACTTTAGACTTTTAGGGAGACGCAAAGGCAAAATCAATTCCTGGGGTATTTGCGTGTTGCACTACAGAAAAATCTGTGTCGTTCGGCATTCGCTTGAAAATTTCATTGATTAAAGATGCGCCTCTCGGGTAATCGATTTCAGCTTGGAATGCCTTTATAAAATTACCGTTTAATCCTGAGGTACGAAGCACAAGGCTTAATCCCGTTGAACCGCTTCCTTCAAAATTCAAGAGAATCCCAATATCGTTAGCGAGATCATTTTGTTGGTAAAAACCTTCTGCTACGATTAGTCCCGTTTCTTCTGCATCGGTAAATGCGAGTAGGATTGGATTTTTAAATGGAGTCTAAGATTGCAGAATACGCGGGATTTCAAGCATGGCAACTACAATTATTGCGGCATAAGGAGATTTAGATTTACTGGGAATAATCACTGTAGTGTTTTCGACAAATGAATAGTGATCTGATCAAGGAAGAACAAAAAAAATGGTAAGGCTCAATGCAAGCACAAATCTTTGGGATGGCATTGTATGGCCAGTTGAGATGAACCCTGTAAGATTACATGAGTCCGATGTAAAATGTTATCGCGTATCTTTTCGTATGAGAATTGAATGCAAATGCGCATAGATCAGTAAGGGGCAGGATAAATGGAAGATTTGGTTATTGTGAATTTGGATGGCGGTATCGGTGAGCTCGTTCTTAATCGACCGGAACAACGAAATTCTCTAACAGGGCCGCTTGTCAGGGCACTTCAAGGTGGACTAGAAAAGCTGCTTCAAGATGAAAATTGTAGGGTGATTATTATACGCGGACAAAATGGATTTTTTTGTGCGGGACTAGACCTAAAAGCGTTCACTCAAAAGCCTGAGCCAGAATGGAAAGCTGATTTCCAAAAGGATTGGGCGAAGTTTCACAGGACCATTTTCTATGCTAATAAACCTATCATAGGTGCAATTGAAGGGTTTGCGATTGCAGGTGGTTCAGCTTTAGCCTTGGCATGTGATTTTATGGTCATCGGCGAAAAATCCTTTTTTCATGTCATGGAGGCGGAGCGTGGTATGTTGGCGCCGATCAATATTCTTTGGTTGACGCTGAGGCATTCATACAGTCTGGCCCAAAAATTAGCGCTTTTGGCTCAGAGATTTACTGGACAAGAAGTTGTTGATATTGGCGTTGCTGATTTATGTGTCTCAGATGAAAAAGTACTTATTGCTTCAAGAGAGATGGCAAAACGATTGGCGGGATTTGAAGCCGGGAATTTGCAAAAGCTCAAACAGTCCATTAGATCAGCTATGCAATTTAAGGACTTCGACGAGTTGTTGGTCAGTGTACGAGTATAAACCACGCCATTGGAATAATGTTATAACTGCAATAACTCTGATTCATGCTAAAATAGCGAATATCAAAATAGATCTATATTTCTCGAATAATTGATAGAAATATTGGGGTCATATCTCGATAAATCGACTCCATTTGAACTGTTTCCACTACTAAAATAGGGTTTTGTATGAATTCAAGACCTGACTTATACACATTTTGTGATATTTGACTTTTCTTTAGCCCTCTTATCCCTACTTTTCTACGCATTGGTCGAGAAAAAATCTATAAGTCATTGAATTTAAACAACTAAAATAATATCTGTACAAAAATTAAACACCCAGCCTCGTGCAATGCTATTGCTGGCTCCCCGAGAAGAATTCCTAAGTTATCACCAGACTTATCCACAGAATTTGTGGATAAGCTACAGAGGCCTTTGTGTATGCTGCTCTTCACTGGTTTATCGCTAATTATTCATGGTCTCAATATGACGCTTTCCGGGGCTTTGCATGATGTGAGGCGTATTATGTGTGCTAAATTGCGTACGGTTCATTGAGTTTTTATATGTATGAAGTTCTTGGCTAATAAGAGAGGCAGTAAAGCGTGAGTGAAGTATCGACAGTAGAAGTTGAAGGGTATTGCGATGAAAAATTCAGTCAGGTACGAGATGTATTAGCTGAAAGTTTAAGCAAAGGAGAGGATTTGGGGGCTTCTGTTGCAGTTTTTGTCAATGGAGAGGCCGTTATTGATCTCTGGGGTGGCCATATTGATGAGGAAATGACCAAGCCCTGGCAAAAAGATACGATTATTAATGTATATAGCACGACGAAGACAATGTCTTTTCTTTGTGCGCTTATTCTAGCGGATAGGGGTCAGCTAGATTTTGATGCCCCTGTTGCGGATTATTGGCCTGAGTTTGCCCAGAATGGAAAACAAGCGGTGAAGGTTTGGCATATTATGAACCATGCAGCGGGCCTTTCGGGAATTGACGAGCCCCTGGTTGCTGAAGATCTATATGACTGGGAAAAAATCACATCAGCTCTTGCTGCCCAAGCGCCTTGGTGGGAGCCGGGTACCAAGACTGCTTACCATGCAATCACTCAAGGATATCTCATTGGTGAGTTAGTGCGGCGTATTACTGGTCTCACCATCGGTCAATTTTTTCAAAAAGAAGTGGCTAATCCCCTAAATGCAGATTTTTTTATTGGTGTACCAGATGAAGAATTTTCTAGGATAGCAGACCTAATGCCCTTTGGAGGAGATGCAAATTTGTCTGATGGCAGTAAATCAGATTCAATCGCAGCCCGTACTTTTCGAAATCCGCCTGTTAGTGCGCTAGCATCTCGAACGGACGCATGGCGGCGAGCTGAAATCCCTGCTGCTAATGGTCATGGTAACGCGCGATCAGTGGCAAAGATCCATACCATTCTTGCCGGTAAAGGGGAGGCCGGTGGCATTCGTCTTTTGTCAAAAGAGACAGCAGAATTAGTCATGAAAGAACGCATCAGTGGTGAGGATATGGCACTTAAGATGCCTGTTAAATTTGGATTAGGCTTTGGTATCAATTCGAAAGATACCCCTTTGGCGCCGAACAAGAATGTTTGTTTTTGGGGCGGTTGGGGCGGTTCCCTTGCGCTGATAGATCAGGATGCAAAGCTGTCTTTTTCTTTTGTGATGAATAAAATGCACGATGGCTTGGTGGGTGATCTACGTTCTTACAATTTGGGGCATGCGATTTACGCGAGTTTGAAGTCTTCCGGTGGCTGAGTACATTATCCGCGCGCGTAAAGCGCCTACCGACCCTAAAAAATTCTTAGGGGCAATCGGTGCGGGATCCCATGTCGAATATCTAGCGCAGATTGTCGTCAATACCTTATTTGTGTCCAAAGGCCATCGCAGTGATACCACTTTGACCCTTGTCTTAGAAGATGCAAAGGATTATTCCAAAGCCATTACTTTAGATGGCGCGTCTTTAGGGTCGATTCCCGATATGAGCGAATCTGGGATACTCTTAACGATATCAAATTGTTTGAAATCGGCGATCGCATTAGAGAAAGAAGAATGCATCAGCCTCGATAATGGTATTGAGGTGCAGGCCATCAGCTTTGAGCATTTAGTGAAGGTGCGACTAGAAACTCGATCTGTTTTTCTATTGGATAAAAAGGCAGATGATATTCGTGACTGTACATTGCCTGATGATGCGGTATTTCTTTTGACTGATCATATTCCCATGCCAAGAAAAACCTTTAAATCTCTCCGAAGACAAGGTGTTCAAAATGTTTCTCTTGGGCCCGTCATGTTGCATGCTTCTCAATGTGTTGTGTTGATTCAGAATGAATATGACCGTGCCACTATTGTTTGAACCTTTGGTTTAAGGAATAATCAATTTCTGATTTGTACCTACTTTGTATCTACTTTTTATATGGAACGAGTTTAATGATGTCTGAAAATATTGAATCTATTGCTATTCTGGGTGGCACGGGTGATCTCGGTGGGGGTCTCGCCCGTCAGTGGTCACGAGCGGGTTATAAAATTCTTATTGGATCACGGACCATTGAAAAAGGGGAATCAGCCGCTAAAGATCTATTGAGTGAATTTCCTGATCTCAATGTAACAGGGCATGAAAATCTTGATGCAGCGACTCAGGCTGATTTGGTTGTTTTAACTGTGCCCTTTGCTCATCAACTCAGTACGCTAGAAACAGTTAAAGCAGGATTGTCAGGAAAGGTGTTGATTGATGTAACCGTTCCTTTAGTGCCACCTAAGGTCGGTACGGTACAACTTCCAGAAGGAGGTTCAGCTGCTGTGATGGCACAAAAACTATTAGGTGATGAAGTCCAAGTAGTTTCCGCATTTCAAAATGTGGGCGCAGTGCATTTGCAGGAAGACCATAGTATCGATTGTGACGTACTTGTGACAGGAAACAAACGAGCTGCTAGAGACACTGTCATTAAACTCGTAGAAGCGGTTGGTCTTCGTGGTTGGCATGCTGGCCCCCTTGCTAATGCGGCAGCGGCAGAGGCAATGACCTCCATTTTAATTACCATTAATAGACATCACGGTATTGATGGCGCGGGTATCGTCATTACAGGTGAGCCAAAAGCAAAGTAATGATGGATCTTCGATTATTCGGTTTACGCAATTTTCCTATGGTTGAACCAGGGGATGACATAGCGTCTCTCATTATCGCGTCAGTAAGTGAGATGTCAGAGAGCATCCAAGAGGATGATGTCATTGTCATTGCCCAAAAAATAATATCAAAAGCTGAAAACAGATATTTGGATTTGCGTACCGTTGAGCCCTCTGAAGAAGCGCGCATCCTGTCGCTTGAGGTGGATAAAGATCCAAGAAAAGTTCAAGCGGTGTTGAATGAATCCAATGAGCTTGTTAGAAAAAAAAGGGGCGTATTGATTGTCGAACATAAATTAGGATTTGTTCAGGCCAATGCAGGAATTGATCAATCAAATATCTCCCATGATGGAGATGATGATGACTACACTTGTCTATTATTGCCTTTAAATCCTGATTTAAGTGCTGAAAATATTCGCGAAATAATTAAAATCCGACTGGGTATTTCTGTTGGCGTTATCATTAATGATAGCTTGGGCCGAGCATGGCGAAATGGTTCACTTGGGCTGGCTATTGGTGTTGCTGGGCTTACCGCTCTCGAAGATTATGTTGGTAAAACTGATATATACGGTCGAGAATTACTTGTTACTCAAGTTGCAGCAGCAGATGAATTAGCTGCGGGGGCTTCTCTTGTGATGGGGCAAACAACAGAGAAGACACCTGTGGTACTCGTTCGAGGATACAAACCCAGAGACCCAACAGATAAATCTCTTCGCGGGGTTCAACCCTTGATTCGCTCAAAAGAAGAGGATCTCTTTCGATAATGGTTTCTACAGGTGTTATGACTTTACCCGAGGGTAAAAAGTACCTCGCAATATCTGGCGGGGTAGGGGGAGCTAAACTTGCCCTTGGGCTGTCAAAATTGCTTTCTTCCGAACAGCTGACAATTGTTGCCAACACCGGTGATGACTTTTCACATATGGGTCTAACGATCTGCCCTGATCTCGATACTGTCATGTATACATTGGCAGAACTGAGCAATAAAGAACTTGGTTGGGGTCAGGCAGGAGAGACCTGGCATTTTCTAGATGCGCTAGAAAAATTGGGTGGCGATACCTGGTTTCGTCTGGGGGATCGTGATTTAGCGACTCATCTTAGAAGAACCCAATTATTAAATAGTGGATTAACGTTAAGCGAAGTTACGGAGATAATCTGTAAGGCCATAGGCATTCAGCATAAAATCATTCCAATGAGCGATGACAAAATAGCCACACAAGTTCATATTGATACCGGTGAAAAGCTGGCCTTTCAACATTATTTTGTTAGAGATAGATGTAAGCCTGCCGTAACTGGATTTGAATTCGAAGGCATCGAAACAGCCAAAGCGAGTCAAGTGTTCGTTAATGCTATTGAAGATGAGGCCTTAGCTTGCATTATTATTTGCCCCTCTAATCCTTTTGTTAGCGTTGATCCCGTTCTAAAAATTCGAGGCATTGTATCTGCAATGAAGGATGCAGCTGCACCGATTATTGCTGTGTCTCCTATTGTAGGCGGTCTGGCGATAAAAGGGCCTGCGGCAAAAATGATGAAGGAGCTCGGCATGCCTCAGTCTGCTTTGGCAGTCGCGCAACACTACAAAGGCCGAATTGATGGTTTTGTTATTGATAAGACAGACGAGGCTACGGCGTCTGATATTGAAGCCCTTGGTATAAAAGTGCTTGTCTGTCAAACCATCATGGGGAGCCTGGAAGATAGGATTGATTTGGCGAAAAACTGCATTTCATTTTCACAAGAACTGGTTTCCTCTCAAAGTTCGAGTTAATAGTGGGTTTGTTCATAATGGATGATTAATAGTCGCGGGGATTATCTGCATGCTGTATCTTGTCGCTTGAAAAAGAAGAGTTTGAAAATGATGAGTTTGCTTGTATAGAAGGGAGCTGTTGAGATGATGATAGATGCAGATAACTATGATTGGTCAAAGTTCGAGATTACCTATTATTACAATGCGCATATTACCCGCGTATTTAAGGCTTGGACGCAGGCGGCTGGATTAGAGTCTTTTTTTATACAGCGTTGTATCTATACAGACACCGATGGCAAAATTCGGGATGTGCAGGAATCTCCGAAAGTAGGCGATGCCTATGAATGGCAATTTCGTCAGGACTTCAATGTTAACGGAGAAATTCTCGCACTGACTGAGAAGGAGCTGTTTTCCTTCAGTTTTGGAGACATGCAGGTCGAGATATTTTTTCGAGTTCTGGATAGCCAAACCGAAGTGAGGCTCAATCAAAGTAAAATCCCTGCTACCGAATCCGGTCGCGTTTTCGGCCACCTAAACTGTCGTTCTTGTTGGATATTTTTTATGACTAATCTAATGTCCGTCTTGGATAGTGATTTAGATTTGCGGGATGATAATGTTGAACTTGTCTCATCTATGGAAGTCGGGTTTATCCCGATGACTCAACGATAACTTATTAATCAATCTACTTTTGATCGTTTTGATGACGAGTACATGTACTGAAAGCTATCAACGAGGCGTAGGAACTAAAGTGAATAAAACTAACGATCAACAACACCGTGTCACAGTTCAATATCCTGATACCAAAAAAGGATCGGTGGTTGACAATTATTTTGGTGTCGAAGTTGCTGACCCTTATCGCTGGCTAGAAGACGATCTCAGTGAGGAAACTGAAGCATGGGTGATAAGTCAAAACAAAGCCACCTTTGATTACCTTGATAAAATCCCCTATCGCAATCGTCTTAAAAAGCGTCTTGAAAAAATGTGGAACTACGAGAAGTCTACCGCCCCTAGCCGTGAAGGAAAATACGACTATTTCTACAAAAATGATGGCTTGCAGGATCAATATGTTGTTTATCGGTCGAGAGTAATTGGAGAGAGTGAAGTTGAAGTCTTTTTGGACCCCAACACCTTTAGTGAGGATGGTACGACTTCACTTGCAGATCTTACATTTTCTAAAGATGGATCGATTGCGGCTTATTCCGTGTCCGAAGGTGGAAGTGATTGGCGAAAAATATTTATTATTGATGTCGAAAGTAAACAACAACTTGAAGATGCATTAATAGATGTTAAGTTCTCAGGTATGTCATGGCTGGGTAATACAGGGTTTTATTATTCAAGTTACGACAAACCTGATGGAAGCGAATTGTCCGCGAAAACAGATCAACACAAACTCTACTTCCATCAATTAGGAGAAAAGCAAGAGGATGACCAAGCGATTTTTGGTGGCACCCCAGAACAGAAAAGAAGATATGTTAGAGGCACGGTTACGGAAGATGACAAATATTTATTGATCAGCGCATCGACTTCAACATCGGGTAACGATTTGCGTATTCAAGATCTTAGCAAACCTGATAGCGCATTCATTGTTGTTTTAGACAATATGGATTCAGATACCTGGTTGGTAGGACATCTATCTAACCAATTGTTTCTTGAAACCAATCTGAACGCACCCAACAAACGTCTGGTTTCTGTTGACCTAAGCCGTCCACAACCAGAAAATTGGCTTGATATCATTCCTGAAACAAAACACGTTTTAAGTGCCTCTGCGGGAGGTGGAATGCTTTTTGCCGATTATATGATTGATGCAACTTCCAGGATTTCTCAGTATGACTATAGTGGCAAAAAAATCAGGGACATCAAGCTACCCGGTCTGGGGCAGGCTGTTGGCTTAAGTGGCAAAGAATCTGAAGATACGCTGTACTATTCTTTTACTAATTACAAAACCCCCAGTACCATTTTTTCTTTTGATGTGATGCAAGGCGAATCTGCGGTATATCAAAAATCGGGCGCGGATTTTAATAGCGATGAGTTTGAATCAGTCCAAGTTTTCTACAAGTCGAAGGATGGCACGAGCATACCGATGACGATCACGCACAAAAAAGGGCTGGTACTGGATGGAACAAATCCCACCATCTTGTATGGCTACGGAGGCTTTAATATTAGCCTGACGCCTACCTTCAGTATTGTCAATGCAGTCTGGTTAGCGCTAGGGGGTGTCTATGCTGTCCCTAATCTTAGAGGCGGGGGCGAGTACGGGGAAGACTGGCACAACGCGGGTATCACGACAACAAAACAAAATGTATTTGATGACTTTATCGCAGCCGCAGAATACTTGATCGCAGAAAAATATACGACTAGTCAGTTTCTAGCATTGAGAGGCGGATCAAATGGCGGCCTCCTGGTCGGTGCCGTTATGATCCAGCGTCCCGACTTGATGCAAGTCGCATTACCTGCGGTAGGTGTGATGGATATGCTTCGATATCATACCTTTACTTCTGGTGCGGGATGGGCTTATGACTACGGTACTTCAGAGCAGAGCAAAGAAATGTTCGGATACCTAAAAGCTTATTCTCCGGTACACAATGTAAAAGCGGGGGTGTCTTATCCAGCGACCTTGGTGACGACAGGTGACCATGATGATCGTGTCGTGCCGGCACACTCATTTAAATTTGCTGCAGAATTACAAGCCAAACAAAGTGGCAACGCACCTACCTTGATTCGTATTGAAACCCAAGCCGGCCATGGCGCAGGAACGCCTGTTTCAAAAATCATCGAACAATATGCGGATATCTTTGGGTTTACCTTGTTCAATATGGGTATAGAGCAATTGCCAGAGCTTGAAAACCAGTAGAGTTTAGGCCTTTGTTTGTTTACCCTGCCTGCCAAATAGTGGGTCAACTTCCATGCCTTTCGATTCAATTCGGAAATTTGGTAGGCTTGCCCGAAGCTCTGTGCATAGACACTTTTTGCGGGCGTAAACTCAAATATATTGAAATTTGAGAGGGACTTCAGGTGTCCGACGATCCAATTTCAAATTTATTTTCTTAACTCATTAAGTTATCGGCATCCCTCTCCCTCTCTCCCTCTGACTAATTCAATCTAAAGCAAGCGCTTGATTTAATATTATTCTCTCGCTACTATTCCTTGATGAATACAAGACAAAAGCGGACCAAAGAGAGGATTCTTGACGCAGCCGAATTGTTGTTCGAAGAGAGAGGTTTTGAGTCAACGTCAACCCGGCGAATTGCCGAGGCTGCAAATGCTAACAGTGCGGCGCCAAATTTCCACTTCACCAGCAAAGAAAACCTTATTAAGGAGGTCTTTCGACGCCGTATGGGGCCACTGGTAGAGCAGCGAATGTCTCTCTTGACGTCGGTGCTGAAAAATCAGGATAAACCAGATGTCGCAGCTATTTACGACTCGTTTGTAGATCCACTCATTGAACTTAGGCAGGGCTCAGACAAAAATAAACAGGCTTTTTTGCTGCTACTTGCTCGAAATGCTCTCGCCCCACGCAAAGAATTCAATGAACTCTTGGAAACAGAATTGATGGATTACGTTACCGCGTACGCAAAAGCACTGCAGCAGGTACTTCCTCATTTGAAGCCTAGAACAATTAGTCTTCGATTTGACCTAGCGATGGCGACCATTGCCCGTGCTTTCAATGATCCAGAAGGCAATATGGACAAAGTGGTTAAACAATTTGTCCTTGCTGGGCTGACAGCCGATACCTAACTAAATACATAAGGGGTTAAAATGAAACGAGTCGTAACTGGCCATGATGCGCAAGGCAAATCAGTATTCTTGGAAGCTGGAGAACAGATCACATAATACGTTCACCGGGTATGGTATGGCGTGAGATATGGGCAACCTATTCCGATTCAAAAGTCCCACTTGAATCAGATTATGCGTCCGATATGAAGTCACGTTGGAAATCCGTATTTCCAGCAGTGGGTGAGACCAGGGTCAGGATTGTTGAGTTTGATCCTGACAAAATGGAAGAACCAAGGTCGGAGGAAACTCAACAGCAGCTTTCCAAAGAATTGCCGGGATTGATGGAGCACATGGAGCCAGATAGCCCTGGAATGCACACCACTGATTCGATGGACTACGGAATTTTGCTGCAAGGAACTATGACGCTTGAACTGGATGATGGCGAATCAGTGGACCTTGAGGCAGGGGATGTCGTTGTTCAAAACGGTACCCGTCATGCCTGGCACTACACAAGTAAGTGCACAATCGCCTGGATCCTGATAGGAGTAGAGCGAAATGTCTAGTCTACCAAAAGCTGGTTATCACGCCTTACACTCGAATCCAGGCCTCAATTTCACGCTTAACCGCCTGGTAGGAAGCATCCCGCCAGAAGAGATCAAAGCGGTAGCATCGCGAATCACTACGCTTGAAAGCTGGATATCAGAGATGCAGGAGGCTGCGGCAAAAGCAGAGGAAGAAGGAAGGCTGCTAGCAGCAGGTCGATATCTCCAGGCTGCCGAGTTCTACATGAAACAAGGTGATCCAGGTAAAGCCGAGATTTACCAGCACTCTATTGAATTGATCAATCGTGCACTGCCGGAGATGGCATCACAGAGAGGTAGCGTCCCTTACGAATCGGGTTTTCTGCCTTTCATTCGAGTGCCTGCAGTGGGACAAGAACGTGATGTATTGTTCATCCATAGTGGTTTTGATGGCCTTGTAGAAGAAATGTATCCAATGTTCAAGCCGATGGCCTCAGCAGGTTACACCGTCATTGCCTTTGAAGGTCCTGGGCAGGGGGGAGCTTTACGAACATCAAATTTACATATGCCTTACGACTGGGAAAAACCTGTGAGCGCCATACTTGATCACTTCAACATTAACGATTGTACGCTTATTGGTATGTCCCTCGGAGGCTATCTTGCACCACGTGCTGCTGCTTTTGAAAAACGAATCAGGCGCGTTGTTTCATGGGGAGCGATGTTCGATTTTTTCGAAGTTTATCGTCGACGGGTTGGAACACCAAAGTTTCAGGTTTTTAAAATACTTTTAAACCTCAAGCTAACTAATATTGTTAATGCATTGATTACTAAAGCGTCAGAGAACGATGATATTCTAAAATGGGCCGTCACCCATGGTATGCATGTGAGCGGCACTGATACACCTTTCGACTATCTACAATGGACGAGAACACTGAACTTAACAGATTCTGCACACTTCATCGATCAAGATGCCTTACTCATCATGGGAGTAGAAGATCATTTAGTGTCCCCCGATCAACTCTATGTGCAGGCCGCATCAATGACCCGTGCTCGATCAGTACACACGGTGATGCTGAGTAAACATGATCATGCAGCACAGCACTGTCAGGTTGGGAATACAGAATTGGGTGTTAAGTTGATACTCAACTGGCTGGAGTCTTTAGAGCAGCGTGATGAGGCAACAGAATTTTAGGGTCGCAAAATTACGACCTCAAAATTAATTCGCGAGTTATCTTGCTCCAATTTCTCGAATAGCCAATAGCTTGGATCGAAACTCAAGTGAACCGACTTGTCCGGCGCCAGCTTGGCTTGAGAATTGAGCGATAACGGTGTTTGTAGAACGATTGATGTAAATCATCTGACCATGAATGCCAACAGCGGCAAACTCCTCTTTGTCTGCATCAAAAATCCACCACATGTTTTTGTAGTAGCGCCAGAATTCGTTAACATACAAAGTGTTGTTGGTAAATCGCGTCGTATCGATTTGGTTCAGGTTTAGAATTTCATCAATCCAGGATGCAGAAACTATACTGTTACCATTGACCTTGCCTTTATTCAGAATGAGCTGACCAAAAAGTGCAGCATCTCTTAAGGTGGTTGTCATTCCTCCTGTCGCGACGGCCATACAGGCTCTATCAACTACAATTGCGGCATCGTGGTTAGTACCTAATTTAGTCCAGATGTGCTCCGCGATAAAATCCTGTAACGGTAGTTTTGAAAGACGAGAAATCAACCATCCGATAACATCGGCATTAGCAGAGTTATATTCAAAAGTTACTCCGGGAGTTTGCCCTTTCTCTTTGTTGATAAATTTAACGAGAAAATCATAGATGCCATAAATTTCGGCGTCAGAAGGCTGAATATCCTGCGCACCTGGAATAAAAGCCATTCCCAGTGCCGGTGCATAATGTTGAAGAAAGTCTGCTTCAGGATCGACATAATTTTCTTTAAAGTCGATAGCGCTGGCGTGATTTAACACATCCTGAATGGTTGTTCTCTCGAAACCTGAACCGGCGAGTTCTTCAATGTATTTTGCAGGAGAAGCATTTAAATCGATATCAAATTGTTCCTTCAAAATACCGAAAGCAATACTCACCAGTGACTTAGTCATGGAGTACCAAATATGCCTTTTGTGCTCCCCTAGGCCATTCATGTATTTCTCATAGATAATTTTGCCGTCTCTCATCACCAGAAATCCATCTGCATCATTTTTGTCTAAAAGATCATCCAGACTTAAACTTTCTCCATTGGCATCGACAAACTGTTGACCCGGTAATTTTGGATCAAGGGCTTCTTCCATTTTTGGCAGATCGCCCCCTCTTGGAATCATGGCGGTTCGCATGGTGGCATCCATGTTACGAAAACCCCAGTGGCTAAACGGCTGAAGGCCATAGTTTGCGAAAGTGACTTGGGTGTCGCGCTCGGGTGGAAAGCCTTTCATTGCTTTAGTCATTATATTTACCAGTGGTTATGCGTTACGCGCACAATTTGAATCCAGAACGATATCACAGATTATTGATCTGTATATCGACAAGTGTTTTTTACCGAGTGTCGAGTTGATGCAAATATCCGCAAACTGTGGTTTTCTGACGGTGATGTACTCAATCCTATGACAGGATAGCGGCTTGCGGGCTAAGCGATTCGCAATAATTTACGACAATATCGTTTTATCAATCGCTTCTATTTTCTTGTCTCTAGCTGATCCCGCAGTACCACCCTACTAGCGAGTCATGGTAACGTGACTCATTCACAATTGATTGTTCGGTTCATGAGTATTTCTCTCGTTATTCCTATTAAACAACTTGCAAACGCTAAGCGCCGACTCAGCACAATGCTGTCAGCTGATCAGCGCTGTGAATTGTTTAAGGCGATGGTTGAGGATGTGCTAGAAGTCGCGACAAGCTGTGATCGAATAACTGAAGTTATCGTTGTTACAAAAGATCCAGCGGTAAGCGCATTAGCTTATCAATATTCCGCTATAGTGATGCCGGAGCCTGATGTTAGCGGTGAATTAGAGAGTGGTCTTATAGCAGCTGTGACTCAAACTGCGGCCTATCTGGCTAAGGAACAAGTAAAAACCATGGTTTTCTTACCGGGTGATGTACCGCTTATCACAGTAGAAGAATTGGAAGTCGTTCTGGATGGATTTGGCTTGTCCGATAAAGCTGAAATGATGATCGTTCCCGCAAATGATTTAGGTGGATCTAATTGTTTGGTTTGCAGTCCTCCCGATTGCATGTCTTTTGGATTTGGAGAAGATAGTTTTAGACGTCATCTACGATTAGCAAAAGAAAAACAAATTGAGCCCATGGTCGCTAAATTGCCGGGTATTGGTCTCGATATTGATACCCCTGCGGATCTAATCGAATTGGCTCACCGGATTAAAAAATATAAACTGGATACTCACACAAGTCGATACCTGGCAGATAGTGCCGTAGCGAAGAGCATCGATAGAAGTGCAAAGAGCATCGATAGACAAGCGAAGAAAGAGAACGAAGCGGTATGAAAATTAATGAAAGTTTAGAGAAAGCATTGGCATTGCCCAAAGGACAATATCTCGACGATATTGCGATAAGAGTATTAGCCACAAGTTCTGATACACAGACCTTGATGCGAGTTGCCTCGGAAATTCGCGATCGAGGATTTCAAAATGCTGTTTCATACTCGCGCAAAGTCTTTATCCCATTAACACATCTCTGCCGAGATGTTTGCCACTATTGTACCTTCGCCCAAGTGCCCAGAAAACTTAAAGCACCCTACATGTTGCCGGAAGAAATATTAAAAATTGCTGAGGAGGGCGCTCAAGCAGGATGCAAGGAAGCGCTTTTTACCCTCGGTGATAAACCTGAACTAAGATACAAAGCCGCACGAGAAGGTCTTAAGGGTTTGAGACAAGATTCAACTCTATCTTATCTCAGGGATATGGCAGAATTAGTTTTTAAGGAAACAGGTTTGTTTCCGCATTTGAACCCTGGGCTTATGAATGCTGACGAATTATCTGAGTTGCGAAAAGTTTCTGTCTCCATGGGCATCATGTTAGAAAGTGCATCAAGCCGTTTGATGGAAAAAGGAATGCCGCATTATGGTTCCCCAGATAAGGAGCCAGAAAAGCGATTTGAAACCATGCGTCTCGCCGGTGAAGCGAAGATTCCCTTCACTTCGGGTATTTTGATTGGCATTGGCGAAACTCGCTTAGAAAGAATTGATTCGCTTCTCGCATTAAGAGAACTCAATATTAATGATGGCCATATTCAGGAAATTATCATTCAAAACTTTCGGGCAAAGCCTGAGACTTTAATGGCAAATGCTCCAGAGCCCGACCTGAATGAACTTCTATGGACTATCGCGCTGGCACGCATTATTTTTGGTGAAACGATGAATATTCAAGCGCCACCTAACTTAAGCCCTGGGGTGCTCAGCCAAATTGTTGATTCTGGGATTAATGATTGGGGGGGTGTTTCACCCATAACGCCTGATTTTGTTAATCCTGAAGCACCCTGGCCTCATCTAAGTCACCTTGCGGATGAAACCGCCGCGACAGGTAAAGTATTGATAGAACGTCTGGCGATTTATCCTGATTATGCCTTGGATGTAGAAAAGTGGTTAGCGCCCGACCTACAGGGCCCTGTTAGACAAAGTATTGATGGTCAAGGCTTTGCGCGAGTAGAACCCTGGAGTGCAGGCGCTGTAATAGAACCGCCTCAAGGGGATATTGCGCGGGTAACAGCGATTCCAAAATCGAAGGCAAATAGCGACATCGCTAGTATCTTACATAGGGTCGAAACTGAGCAAGTTTTAACCGAAGATGAAATCGTTCGCCTGTTTAAGGCACGAGGTGATGACTATAATCACATCTGTCAATTTGCTGATCGAATTCGAAAAAAGGTAGCAGGGGATACGGTGACCTACTGCGTGAACCGTAACATCAACTACACCAATGTCTGCTACTTCAAATGTCAGTTTTGTGCGTTCTCCAAGGGAAAGACCAGTGAGAATCTTCGTGGTCGTCCTTATGATTTATCCCATGAAGAAATTATGCGCCGTACTAGTGAAGCCTACGCGAGGGGCGCTACAGAGGTTTGCATGCAAGGGGGTATTCACCCCGATTATACAGGTCAGACCTATATCGATATTGTGCGTAGTATTAAACAGATCGTACCTGAAATACATGTACACGCATTTTCTCCACTTGAAGTCTGGCAAGGTGCACACACGTTGGATATCAGTGTTAAATCTTTCTTAGGCCAGTTAAAAGAAGCGGGTCTGGGTACGTTACCAGGGACCGCAGCAGAAATTCTTGATGATGAAGTTAGGGCCATACTTTGCCCTGACAAAATTAATACGGCGCAATGGTTTGAAGTAATGGAAGCCGCTCATTCAGAAGGTTTTAACACTACCGCAACGATAATGTATGGCCATGTCGAAAAGTATGAGCACATAGCGCGCCATTTACTGCGTGTTAGAGCATTGCAAGTAAAGACCGGAGGGTTTACAGAGTTTGTTATATTGCCCTTTATTCATATGGAAGCGCCCATGTATTTAAAAGGAAAAGCCAGAAAGGGGCCCACTTTCAGAGAAGCGGTATTAATACATGCCATTTCACGCCTTGTTTTGCATCCTGTTTTCAAAAGTATTCAGGCGTCTTGGACCAAGCTGGGTCACGACGGTGTACAGGCTTGCTTGAATGCCGGCGTTAATGATATTGGTGGCACACTGATGAATGAAACAATTACGCGTGCTGCGGGGGCTAGCCATGGTCAAGAAACTTCTCCGGAAGAAATGGAAGAAATTATTAAGGGTATAGGTCGAAGGCCAGAGCAAAGAACGACGAGCTACGGGAAAGTAAATGAATCCCAGCGCCAGAAATCTTTCAATGCTGATGAGTTAAGAGAATCAGTATTTGAAGCCGCAAATAAGTTTAATAGAAAAGAAAAACAGACAAAGGTAGACAAGAAGAATCTCGTTCGGCCCGGTTTGTTAAAGGATAACGATTTGTTGTCTAGTTCAGAAATAATTTAAAAAGGGAATAAACATGTCAATACCACAAAGAACAGCGCTCACGTTACCTGATCCACGAGGCGTGGATCTTACGATTGAACTTGCAAAGTGGGCCGAAGGAGAGGGCTACGATGATTTGTGGTTTGCTGACAGTAATGGCGTTGATGCCCTAACAACAGCAGCGGCGGTAGCCTTGAGTACGAATCGATGTCGTATTGGAACGGCTATCATTCCTGTATTTTCTCGGACCCCTGCTGTTTTGGCATCCACAGCTCATGTCTTACATCAGTTATCAAAAGGTCGATTTATTCTGGGTCTTGGATCTTCGAGTCAAACCATGATGGAAAATTGGCACGGCCAGACTTTTGAAAAACCGCTGAGTCGTGTCAAGGAAACAACATTACTCGTAAAGCAAATGCTAAGAGGAGAGAAAACTGATTTTCAAGGTCTCACGGTGTCGAGTAAAGGTTATCGTCAGTTACCGCTAGAGGCCGATGTTCAGCCCGTTTATATGGCGGCTTTAAGAAGCAAAATGTTAGAAGCTGCCGCTGAATTTAGTGATGGCGTAATACTGAATCTATTTCCAAAAGATAGCCTTCCGCGCATGATGGAGCACATCAAAATTGGCGCTGAGAGAGCGGGCAAGAAATTGGAAGATGTTGAAGTTGTCTGTCGTCATCAAGTTATTGTCACAGATGATAAAGATGCTGCGAGAAATATGATACGAAGTGGTTTTGCACCCTATTACGCAACACCGGTTTACAACGCTTTCCTCGCCTGGTCTGGATACGAAGAGGTTGCCAAGGAAATTGCAGAGGGCTGGGCTGCAAAAGATCGCGCCAAGACAACTGGGGCCTTGAATGATCAGTTAGTAGATGACATTGCGATTTTGGGTACAAAGGAAGAATGTCAGGATAGAATTCGAGAGTATGGAGAGATGGGCATTTCCACTCATATTATTTCCTGTGTTTCTCCCAAAGAGTCCAAGGCAACTTACGATGCCTTCACCGGAAATAATTTTTCATTTTAGGAAAGTGCTGAACGCGAAAGGACAGTAGCTTTCCAATTTATTTTATAAACAGACGGAGTAGACAATGAAAATAGGCTTGCTAAGTGGATATTCGGGGAAGGTTGTAAACCTTGAAATGGATAAAATTAAAATGGCCGAAAGCCTGGGTTTTGATTCCGTTTGGACCGCAGAAGCCTATGGCTCTGACGCAGTTACACCCGCCGCATGGATACTTGCGCAAACTAGCAAAATAAAAGTAGGCACTGCCATTATGCAAATGCCGGGTCGATCACCGGCATGTGCCGCGATGACGGCGATGACATTAAATCAATTATCAGAAGGTCGATTTATTATGGGTTTGGGTGCTTCAGGCCCACAGGTTGTAGAAGGCTGGCATGGTGTAGCTTACGGTCGACCTGTCACGCGAATTAAAGAATACATTACTATCGTAAAGAAAATTATGGCTCGTGAGGCGCCGGTCGAACACCAAGGCTTTCACTATAGTATGCCTTATGCTGGGGAAGATGGGACTGGGCTCGGTAAACCCTTGAAAAGTATTTTGAAAGCGGATACTTCCATACCTATTTATACCGCTTCAATCACGCCAAAAGGACTTGAAGGTAGTGCCGAAGTGGCTGACGGTGTTTTCCCTATTTGGATGAATCCAGAGAGATTTGATGTTATAGCCGATCCCATTCAAAAGGGTTTGGAGAAGTCTGGCAGAACGCTTAAGGATTATGACATAGCGCCTTTTGTGACTTGTATTATGGGTGATGATGCTAACGCTTGCAGAATGTTTGCTAAAGGTATGATGGCTTTATATATCGGCGGAATGGGTGCGCGGGGTAAGAATTTTTATACAGATTATACCATCGCACTTGGATATGAAGGCGCAGCAATAAAGATTCAAGATTTGTATCTATCAGGTAAAAAGGAAGAAGCCATGGCGGCCGTACCTGATGCCTTAGTTGATGAAGTTCATTTGATGGGGCCAAAAGCGCGCATTATTGAGCGCCTACAAGCATGGAAGCAAGCAGGTAAAGATGGGCATGTTGGTAGTATGTTGATAGCCGGTGCGAGTCCTGAAGCTATGGAAGTCATCGCAAAGGAAATGCTATAACACTTGTTCTGCGATAATGGCTCAGTGATATTGATATGAAGCTAACAGCACTTACTTCGCTTCAGGATATTAGCCGGGAGGATTGGGATCGTTGTGCGAATCCTTTTATTGATCGCGGCCAATATGATCCCTTTGTCTCGTACCATTTTTTAAATGCACTGGAAAAAAGCGGTTCTGCTTCTGCGCAATCAGGGTGGGCACCTTATCACTTAACTTTAGCTAACGATGCCGAAGATATCCTCGGTGTTGTACCCATGTATCTGAAGTATCATAGTCAGGGAGAGTATGTTTTTGATTATGCATGGGCTGATGCCTTTCAACGTGCCGGCGGAAGGTATTACCCGAAGTTACAAATATCGATCCCTTTTACACCCGTAACAGGTAGAAGAATACTGGTAGCAGATTGCGCCAATCTTAAAGAAAGTAACGAAGATATAGAGAAACAATTACTGGCGGGTATTATGCAAGTCGCAGAAAAACTAGGCGTGTCATCGGTTCACCTGACCTTTCTGATTGAGGAACAATACAAGAAGACAGGTGAGCTTGGGTTTTTACAAAGAACGCATAATCAATTTCATTGGCTAAATCACCAATATGAAAGTTTTGATAATTTCCTCGCACAACTGAGTGCAAAGAAAAGAAAAAATATTAAACGTGAAAGGCGAGAGGCTTTGTCCCATGGCGTTGAGATTGAGTGGCTGACCGGTGATGAAATTGAGGAGCAACATTGGGATGCTTTTTTTGAGTTTTACCTCGATACCAGTAGTCGAAAGTGGGGTTCTCCCTATTTAACCAGGACTTTTTTTTCACTGATCGGTGAGACGATGTCGAAAGACATACTGCTTATTATGTGCAAGAGAGAAGGACGTTACATTGCCGGTGCTATTAATTTTATTGGTGGTGATTGTCTTTATGGCCGCAACTGGGGCTGTATAGAGCACCATAGCATGTTGCATTTTGAGGTCTGTTACTATCAAGCAATTCAATTTGCGATAGAAAATGGTTTGAGTCGTGTTGAAGCTGGGGCACAGGGAGAGCATAAGTTAGCCCGAGGATATTTACCAAGCCATACCTATAGTGCCCACTGGATCGTTAACTCATCATTTAGCGATGCGGTTTCAGGTTTCTTGGAGCAGGAAAGAAAATACATTGATGAGGAGATTGACTATATGGGTAGTCATTCTCCTTTTAAACAAAATCTTTGATAATTTAATTGAGCACTTTGAAGGAAATTTAAGCAGTATGTTCGACGCAAAACAAATTAGTGAATTACCACCTTTGGCTAAGGCCATTGGCATGGAGCTTGTAGAGATAAAGGATCGCTTTTGTATCGTTAAAGTCCCCTATGCAGCCCATTTGGTAGGAGATCCTGATACGGGAGTGTTGCATGGTGGCGTGATCACGACAGCGCTTGATAATGCCTCAGGTTGGGCAATACGAGTTCATGAAGATTGGATTGATGGTCTTAGTATGGCGACACTAGATATTCGTATTGATTACATGCGTCCCGCTGAACCCCACAAAGATCTAATCGTCCAGTCAACTTGTTACAAAATGAGCAAAAATGTTGCTTTTGTCAGAGCATTTGCGCACCAAGGTGACCCTGATGACCCAGTGGCTACTTCCGTCGCTGCGTTTATGCTGGGAACGCCAAATACAGAGGGGAAGAACCTATGACTGTCTTAAGTGAATGGAGGAAACAAGGCGGTAAAGAGAATATCCAAGCTCTGGTTGATGCTCTCCCTTTTGCCAAATTTCTTGATATTCGAATAGATAGGAAAGGTAATGAGATCACCACAATATTACCTTTTCGTGATGAACTTGTCGGCAACATCGCATTGCCTGCGATACACGGTGGCGCCATAGGATCATTTTTGGAAATTACGTCTGTAATTCAATTGTTACTCCTCACCGATCTCGAACGATTACCTAAGACGATAGATATTTCTGTGGATTTTTTACGTTCGGGTCGCCCCAAAGAGACTTATGGTCGCGCTATTGTAACGAGACAAGGGCGGCGTGTTGCAAGCGTTAGAGCTGAAATTTGGCAAGAAGAAAAAGCCAGGCCTATCGCAGCGGCTCATGGGCAATATCTCCTGACACCGGGATAGGCACCTGAGCAAACAAAATTTCATAAACTAAAGAAGAGGAAAAATCCAATGGCGGATGTATTTATTGTTGATGCCTGTCGCAGTGCGATAGGAAAACGAGGAAAGGGATTGGCTGGTTTAAAACCTGCTGATTTATTAGGTGCTATCCAAAAAGCCGTTTTGGATAGAAGTGGTGTGCCAGCGGAAAAAGTCGATCAGGTTATTGGTGGTTGTGTTTCTCAGGTGGGAGAACAATCTTTTAATATCGCACGAATCGCCTGGTTGTCTCAGGGCTTACCGATGGAAGTGGCGGCGACAACTGTAGACTCTCAATGTGGATCTAGTCAGCAAGCGACAACAATGGGTGCGGCCATGATTGCTGCGGGAATTGAAGATATCGTCATGAGCTGTGGAATCGAAATGATGAGTCGTGTGCCGCTTGGCTCGAATATGAAAGGGGGTTCTCCTATGGGACACCATTATCTTGACCATTACGAGCATAAGAGTCAGTTTGATGGCGCAGCAATGATTGCAGAGGAATATCAGATTACTCGCGGGGATGCAGATGCATTTGGTCTGGCCAGTCAAGAGAAGGCAATTCACGCCTGGGCAGAAAATCGCTTTGAACGCGAGATTGTGCCGATTGAAGCCTCTGTACTTGACGAAGAATTTAAACCTACGGGTAAGATGCAGACAATCTCTAAAGATGAAGGTTTGAGGGCAACTTCCCTTGAAGCTTTAGCTGGGCTCAAGGCAGTTCCTGGTCAGGAGATTCATACTGCAGGAACATCCTCACAAATATCAGATGGTGCATCTGCAGTATTGATGGCGTCAGAGAAAGCAGTTAATGAGCTTGGGTTAAAAGCCCGTGCTCGTATTGTTGCAACCACCTTGGTTGGTGTTGACCCTGTTACGATGTTGAAAGGACCCATTCCCGCTACGCGTAAGGTACTCGATAAAGCAGGTTTAACTGTGGATGATATTGATATTTTTGAGGTCAATGAAGCCTTCGCTTCTGTGGTTCTGGCATGGCAAAAAGATCTGGGAATTGATCCGGCAAAAACCAATGTAAATGGGGGGGCAATTGCTCTTGGTCATCCTACAGGCAGTACCGGTGCTCGATTGATCACAACAGCACTTCATGAGTTAGAAAGGAGCGGCGGACGCTATGCATTGATTGCGATGTGTTGCGGAGGCGGATTAGGTACAGGTACTATTATTGAACGATTAGACTAGTACCGTCGGTACTAGATTATCTAAAATATCTCGCTACCCAAGGGATTCCACTTTGGGTAGCGTCATTTCTCATCATCCTCTATCCAATGCTTCGGCTCTGCGACTAAAAAGGGCGAGGTTTAAAATCATGCATCATAATTGTGCATGTTTTCATATCTGAATCGGCGCATTGGGTAAAAATAGGGGTAGAGACTGCATTTCTACCGCTAGAAACTACACATTATCTTAAGCGATCTATTTTGGCACCAAGTTTGCACTAGCCAAGGGAACTCATTTAATAAAGGTGGCTTTCCAATGGATCAATCGTTAGAACTTCAATATGCCTTGGACACGTTTTACTTTCTTGTCTGTGGTGCTCTTGTGATGTGGATGGCCGCAGGCTTTGCGATGCTGGAAGCGGGTTTGGTGAGATCTAAAAATACCGCCGAGATACTGACTAAGAATGTCGCCTTGTTTGCAATTTCCTGCACCATGTATTTAGTCTGTGGGTACGCCATTATGTATGGTGGAAATTTGATGTTGTCGGGAATTGAACTCGACGGAGCTGTAACAGCCGAAGAATTGACCAAGATCGTTTTGGCAGAATCGAGAGAAGCTGGCTTTAACGGAGGTTCAGTTTATTCCAATGCCGCTGACTTTTTCTTTCAAGTTGTCTTCGTCGCAACAGCGATGTCTATTGTCTCTGGTGCCGTGGCTGAGAGGATGAAGCTCTGGGTCTTTCTAGCATTTGCAGTCGCCATGACGGGGTTTATCTATCCCATGGAAGGAAGCTGGACCTGGGGAGGAAAGGCTGTGTTTGGATTATATACTCTTGGCGATCTTGGCTTTTCTGATTTTGCGGGTTCAGGCATTGTGCATTTAGCAGGTGCTTCAGCGGCTTTATCTGGTGTGATACTACTAGGGGCGAGGAAAGGAAAGTATGGTAAAAATGGTGAAGTTCAAGCGATACCGGGAGCAAACCTACCGCTTGCTGCGCTTGGCACTTTTATTCTTTGGATGGGTTGGTTTGGATTCAACGGAGGCTCAGTTTTAAAACTAGGGGATATCAGTAGCGCCAATTCTGTCGCAATGGTTTTCCTTAATACTAATGCCGCTGCTGCAGGCGGTGCTATTGCAGCCTTACTAACAGCGCAACTAAAATTCGGAAAAGCAGATTTAACGATGTTGCTAAATGGTGCTTTAGCAGGCTTGGTTGCGATAACGGCAGAACCCTCGACGCCTTCACCCATACAAGCCACTCTGTTTGGCGCGATTGCGGGTGTGTTGGTTGTGTTTTCTATTCTGGCCTTAGATAGAATAAAGATTGATGATCCTGTAGGTGCCATTTCTGTTCATGGAACTTGTGGCCTATTTGGTTTGTTTCTTGTGCCACTGACGAATGATGGTGCGAGCTTTTCAGGTCAGTTAATCGGTGCCGCGACAATCTTTTTCTGGGTCTTCCTGACAAGTGCAGTTGTTTGGTTCGCACTCAAGAAAATATTTGGAATCCGGGTGACTGAAGAAGAAGAGTATGCTGGTGTCGATCTTGGTGAGTGTGGCTTAGAAGCTTATCCTGAATTTGTGAAGGGATAGTCTAAAAACCATTCGAATTATCGGCGTTGCCAGTAGGCTTGCGCCGGTAATTCTTATAACATCTCCCTATGAACGTTCACCTTGTCAAAACCAGATATTCGAACACTTATGTCATTGAAGATGGTGATGACATGTTCGTCGTTGACGTTGCGATGCGTTGTGATGGGTTTGTACTGAAATTCATAATGGAAGCATTAGAGCGTGAGATTCAAGATGTCAGCCTTGTGGTTTGCACTCATGATGATCCAGATCATATCGGCGGCATTGTGCCATTGGCGCGCGCTTGCCATGCAAATTCAGCCATCCCCCATGCTTCAAAACGATCAGGCTTAAAACTTATCCGAAATCCGTTAGGGCCGATGGTTAAAATCGCCACAGCAGCAAAGGAAGCCTTCAGCGAGCGGGCGAGAAAAATGTACCTTAATCCCGAGCGGAAATCTCGATATGAGCATGTCCCTAATCTTCACTTAGAGGATGAACACGCGCAACGATTTGTGTTGCCAAAATCCAGATTGACGCATGGTATGCGTCTTCCAGGTTTCCCTGACTGGGAAGTGATACACACGCCGGGTCATAGCTGGGATAGTGTTTGTTTTTTCCATTGGCTGAGTCGAAGCCTCATTACGGGTGATACCTTGTTGGGTAGCGGGCAGAAAGGTCATTTAGTTCAACCTGCGATTTATGATAATCCTAGAGCAATGAGGCGAACAATGCGGATATTAAGAGATCTTGAACCTAAAACTGTCTATCCGGGGCACGGAAGTGTCATGCAGGGGGAATCCTTGTTGGCTCATTTATAGCGTCTCTAGAGTTTATAGAGTACTAAGTGGTGTATTCTATCTATGTGATTCGCTTTATTACTCAATACCAAACTATTTTTGTAACAAATTGATCTTAATAGGGGTCAATTAGGTATACAAAATACAAGCCGTAAGAGAAAGTTCATGACTAAACCTCTCGTAATTCTTTTTTCCATGCTATTTGTCTTGATGGGATGTGTTCAGAGCACTGTAGCAAAGGACGCAGATAAGAAGGCTCTGGCAGCTCTGATTGCCAGCAGCCCCTATAAACGCCCATCCGATGAAAAAATTAAGGCTTCATTAAGCCGTGAACAATATTATGTAACACAAAAAGAAGGGACAGAAAGAGCCTATAAAAATGCCTTCTGGAATTCAAAAGAAGAAGGGATTTTTGTCGATATTGTGACAGGAGAGCCCTTGTTTTCTTCTCTTGATAAGTACGACTCTAAAACAGGCTGGCCCAGTTTTACGCGTCCTTTAGATCCTAAGTATATTGTCGAAAAAACGGATTACAAATTGATCTACCCCCGAACAGAGTTAAGAAGTGCAATTGGTGATTCTCATTTAGGTCACCTCTTCCCGGATGGACCAGCCCCTACGGGACAAAGATACTGCATTAACTCAGCGTCTTTGCGTTTCGTTAAGAAAGAGGATCTCATCAAAGAAGGGTATGAGGCTTACACAGCCCTCTTTAACTGAGGAATGGAGGTTTGATTTGAAGATAGTAGGGTTGTGGTTTAGATCAATGGGATTCCAGGCGCTTTTGTAACTCTTTAACTTCCGTACGAAGCGCTTCGGGTAGGTGGTCTCCGAATTGGTCGTAGTATTCGTGAATTAAGGGAATCTCGTTCAACCAACCCTCAACATCGACATTCAGCAATTGTTCAGTGTGATGCTCACTCAGTCCTAGTCCTTCCAAGTTTAGATCTTTTGCAGCAGGTAGATTGCCAATGGGTGTTTCTATTGCTTCTGCATTGCCGTCACAACGATTAAAAATCCATTCCAATACGCGACTATTGTCACCAAAGCCTGGCCACATGAACTGCCCATCTTCATCTTTTCTGAACCAATTAACATAGTAAATTTTGGGTAATTGAGCGCCATCGTGTTGACCGATATTGAGCCAATGCCCCCAATATTCAGCCATGTTGTAACCGCAAAAAGGTAGCATTGCCATCGGATCACGACGAAGTTCTCCAATTTTTCCTGCGGCAGCAGCGGTTTTTTCAGAAGCAACGATAGATCCAAAGAATGTGCCTTGAGTCCAGTTTTTGGCTTCATTGACGAGAGGTACAACAGTTGCTCGTCTACCGCCAAACAAAATTGCGCTGATGGGAACACCTTTTAGGTCTTCCCATTCGTCCGCTATAGCAGGGCATTGTGCTGCAGAAACTGTGAATCGAGCATTTGGGTGGGCTGCTGGTGTTTCTGACTTTGGTGTCCAGTCATTGCCCAGCCAATCAATCAGATGAGCAGGTGGGTCATCCGTCATACCCTCCCACCAGATATCCCCCTCATCAGTTTCCGCAACATTAGTGAAAATACAATTCTCAGTCAAACTGAGCATGGCGTTTTCATTTGAACTCATGCCGGTTCCTGGGGCGACACCAAAAAACCCAGCTTCAGGGTTGATAGCGTAAAGTTGTCCATCATCACCGAATTTCATCCAGCTAATATCATCCCCTACGGTTTCTACTTTCCAACCCGGCACAGTGGGCATCAACATGGCGAGATTTGTTTTTCCGCAGGCGCTTGGAAATGCCCCGGCGATATACTTCGATTTACCTTCTGGATTAGTTAATTTAAGGATAAGCATGTGTTCTGCTAGCCAGCCTTCATCCCGCGCCATCGCGGAAGCGATTCGAAGTGCAAAACATTTTTTGCCAAGAAGCGCATTGCCTCCATAGCCTGACCCAAATGACCAGATTTCACGGGTTTCAGGAAAGTGCGCAATATAAAGGTTTTCAGGATTACAGGGCCACGGGACATCTTTTTGATCTGCCCCCAAGGGTGAGCCAACCGAATGGATACAGGGAACGAAATCTCCATATTCTCCAAGTTCATCTAATACTTTAGAGCCTACTCTCGTCATGATATGCATGTTTGTCACAACGTAGGGAGAATCTGAAATTTCCACCCCAATATGGGCGATAGGGGAACCTACTGGTCCCATGCTAAATGGGATGACATACATCGTACGCCCCCGCATACATCCATCAAAAAGTCCCAACAAGGTCGATTTCATTTCCTGGGGCGCGATCCAGTTATTATTAGGGCCTGCATCGGCTGCTTTTTCTGGACAAATATAAGTGCGACTTTCAACTCTGGCAACGTCAGCTGGGTCGGAGCGAACTAGGTAGCTATTGGGCCGTAAGGTTTCGTTTAATTTTTTAGCAGCACCCGCTTCAATTAAAAGAGTCCACATTCGGTCGTATTCTTCAGTACTACCGTCACAGAGAACCACATCATCAGGCTGGCAAAGCGTCTTCATTTGCGCTACCCATGCGTTTAACTGTTTATTTTTA
Source organism: Pseudomonadales bacterium (assembly GCA_016763855.1). Classification (GTDB taxonomy): domain Bacteria; phylum Pseudomonadota; class Gammaproteobacteria; order Pseudomonadales; family Azotimanducaceae; genus JAHRVQ01. The sequence goes on along the minus strand of JAESSY010000015.1, from coordinate 3,761 downwards.
AGCATTCAATCAGGCCTTTTACGCTGTAACAAAATTGGAGTATAAACTAGTTGTATGATCTAAAACCCGAAGAAGATTATAGGGTTTTTGAAGGGGCGATAGGATACCCGAAATAGGTATTTAAATCGACACCGGGATGCAGGTTTTAGTATGATAGCGCCACCCTCCCGTCAGCCAATAGAAAATGCCAAACCAAACACCAACACGATTATTCGACTATCAACCTTTTTGGGCTGAGTGTTTTGGTGTAGCGCCATTTCTGCCTACAAGTCGCGAGGAAATGGATGCCCTAGGTTGGGATAGCTGCGATGTCATCATTGTGACAGGGGATGCTTATGTAGACCACGCCAGTTTTGGAATGGCCGTTATCGGTCGCGTATTAGAAGCACAGGGTTTCCGCGTTGGTATCATTGCCCAACCGGATTGGCGATCGAAAGACGATTTTCAAAAATTGGGCAGACCCAATCTATATTTTGGTGTGGCGGCGGGAAATATGGATTCCATGATTAATCGCTATACCGCCGACAGACGTATTCGTCATGACGATGCCTATACCCCGGGAAACGAAGGAGGGAGGCGACCTGATCGTGCAGTCATTGTTTATTCACAACGTTGTCAGGAAGCCTTTCGTGATGTCTCCATTGTTATTGGTAGCATCGAAGCTAGCCTTAGGCGTATCGCACATTATGATTATTGGAGCGAGAAAGTCAGAAGGTCAATTTTAGTCGATTCCAAGGCGAATATATTACTTTATGGCAATGCAGAAAGAGCGATTGTTGAGCTAACCCATCGGCTAGCGGGAGGAGAGGATATAGCGAACATAAAGGATATTCGTGGTACTGCTTTTATGATGAGTCAGCTGCCAGTAGAGCTTAATCGTATTGACTCTTCCGAATTGGCAGACGAAGCAGGAAACGGGAAGTCTGTTGAATTAATACCCGCTATGGATCCTTATTCATTTCCCGATGGTAAAAAGGAAGACCCTGGCGTGCAGCCAGTTCGCTTTGTAGAACCGGGCGAGCTTATAAAAAAAGCAAAACCTCTCAATAAACGCTTCAATCCAGATAATGCTTATATTGTTCTCCCCAGTTTTGAACAAGTTAAAAAAGATCAAGTTTTATATGGCCATAGTTCACGCATTCTGCACCGTGAAACAAACCCTCATAACGCCTTTCCTCTGGTGCAGGGTCATGGCATTCGATTTGTCTGGTTAAATCCACCGCCACTGCCTTTGTCTACAGAAGAGATGGATTGGATTTTTGGTTTGCCCTATCAACGTGTACCCCATCCCTATTGTGGTGATAAAAAAATCCCTGCCTATGAGATGATACGATTTTCAATCAATATCATGCGTGGTTGTTTTGGTGGATGTACTTTTTGTTCAATCACTGAACATGAAGGTCGCATTATTCAAAGCCGTTCAGAAGCATCTATTCTTGAAGAAATCGAAAATATTAGAGATAAGACACCAGGATTCACAGGGATTATTTCAGACCTCGGTGGCCCAACAGCAAATATGTGGCGCTTGGCTTGTAAGAGTAAAAAAATAGAAGCCAGTTGCCGGCGACCTTCCTGTGTTTACCCCGGTATTTGTAAGAACCTCGATACCGATCAGACCCCGTTGATATCTTTATACCGGAATGCCAGAAAAATAGACGGCGTTAAGAAAGTATTGATTGCATCAGGACTGCGATATGACCTAGCAGTAGAAACCCCGGAATACGTGAAGGAACTGGTAACAGAACATGTAGGTGGTTATCTGAAAATTGCACCGGAACATACCGAAAGTGGCCCTTTGTCAAAGATGATGAAGCCGGGAATGGGAACTTACGATAAGTTTAAGGCGATGTTCGAAAAGTATTCCAAAGAGGCGGGCAAGGAACAGTACCTAATACCCTACTTCATTGCTGGACATCCTGGGACGACTGATGTCGACATGCTTAACTTGGCCCTGTGGCTGAAAGAAAATGGCTTTAGGGCCGATCAGGTTCAAAACTTCTATCCGTCTCCCATGGCAACAGCTACGGCGATGTATCACAGTGGCAAGAACCCCCTAAAAAAAGTCAGCCGTTCGAGCGAGCCCGTCAATATTCCGAAAGGTGCGAAGCAGCGACGTTTGCATAAGGCCTTTCTCCGTTATCATGACCCAGATAATTGGCCGATGCTTAGACAAGCCTTAAAAGACATGGGCAGAAAGGATTTGATCGGAAATGGCAAGCACCATTTAGTGCCCTTGACGCAATATTCGAATGCATTGAGAGGGCGACAAGCCTTTAGGACGACACATACCGGCCTGCCTACCAACCCGCACACAAATCGAAAGCTAAGAAAGAAAAGGCACCCTAAATAATCTTGGACTGCTATTAAAAGGTGCCTTTTCTTGATATTGCTATCTTGTTGAAGCGATAGGCATTATTCGGCATTTGCTGTATCGAGACTTTCCTTCAATTCTTTTTTTACAAATTTTCCGTTCGCGTTTCTAGGCAGCGCATCTTTCAATATCCAGATATACCTAGGTACCTTAGGTCTGGCCATATTTTCCATGCAATATGATCTAATTTCTTCAGCACTTAGATTACTTGTACTTTCTAATACGATAGCGACGCCCACTTCTTCTCCTAATCTCTCATCGTCTACACCAAATACAGCGCATTCAGCGATACCATCAATACTAAAAAGAACAGTTTCAACTTCTGCGCAATAAATATTTTCACCGCCACGGAGCACCATGTCTTTCACTCGATCAACTAGAAAAATGAATCCATGCTCATCAATTCGAGCAACATCTCCCGTTGCAAACCAAGCATTTACAATACTTTCTTTGGTTGCTTCTTCTCGATTCAGGTAGCCTTTTATAATCGGCGCCCCTTTGATGATAAGTTCGCCGACTTCTCCCTGTTGGACTTCATTGCCATTTCCATCTACACATTTGGCTTCTATGTTTGGCATAGCGGGTCCGCAACTGTCGGGCTTGTCTACAAAGTAATCGCCGTTAATTGCAGTAATGATGCCGCAGGTTTCCGTCAAGCCATAACCCGTACTGGGGCGAGCATTTTTTACCTTTTGATCTATTTTCGCGACAAGATCTGCCTGTAATTGGGCACCACCGCCACCAACTGAAAGTAATGTACTTGTATCATATTGATCAAAGTCAGGATGCGCGATGAGTTCACGGGACATAACCGGAACACCCGTCATATTGGTTATTTTCTCTTTTTCGATAATTTGTAATGCTTCTAGTGCATTCCAACGGTACATGTGAACTAATTTACCCCCTGCGAGTGTCGTGCCGTGCGCTAAACAATTATTGGCTGTCACATGGAATAGCGGTGTTGTGACAAGGGCGGAGCCAATAGGTGCATCTTCAGGATTCGGTGGGGCTTCATTCTTTGCGATGGCACTGGCTATAGAAAATACAGTAGCAGAAAAAGCAAGATTCATAATGTTATTGACGCAGCCTCGATGGGTGAGCTGTGCGCCTTTCGGGAGACCGGTTGTCCCTGAAGTATAAAAAATGCACGCATCAGAATCTGGGTCGACAACTGCGTCCGGCATGTCGCCGCCATCCTTAGTAAGGTTTGAAAAGGGCACTACCCCATCGACGGTTTCTGGCAGACGAACCCCAACAATAATGAGCTCTGGGAATGCATCTTTGATTTCGTTAAATCTAGCAAGGCGTTCCTGATCACAGATTAGGACTTTAGGTGTCGCGTCTTCTAAACCAAATTGCATCTCGCCAGCCACCCACCAGGCATTCATGC
>JAESSY010000014.1 GCA_016763855.1 Pseudomonadales bacterium | reverse complement strand
GCCTAACGGCGGAAGTTGCACGTACCTACGTTACTATCCGTACTCTGGAGGAGCGCCTCGCGCTGGCGCGAGCAAATATCGACTTGCAGCAAGAAAGTTTGCGGGTGGCTAGAGTGCGCTTCGATAACGGAGCTACTACTGAGCTGGATGTCCAGCAGGCCTTATCCAACCTGGCCGATACTCAGGCGTTGGTGCCGGTATTGTTGAAATCTTTACGCCAGACAAATAACGGCCTAAGCGTGCTGCTGGGCATGCCACCGTCTGATTTGTCGCAAATGTTGGGTGAGCCGGGGACGATTCCCATTGCGCCTGCCCAGGTGGCAGCGGGGGTGCCCGCGGATTTACTACGCCGTCGTCCCGATGTACAGGCGGCTGAACTACGGGCTGCCAGTCGCAGCGCGCTCGTCGGCGTAGCAGAAGTGGATTTGTATCCAAGTTTTTCACTGTTGGGTTCTATCGGTTATCAAAGTAGCGATACTGGCAGCAGCAGTGGCGGTGACCTACTTGATTCCGACAGTCTGTTTTTTTCTGCAGGCCCTTCGTTTCGCTGGAATATACTGAATTACGGTCGAGTTAAAAATAACGTGCGGGTTCAGGATGCTCGGCTGCAACAGGCACTGGTGAATTACCACAATACCGTCTTGACCGCATATCGGGAAGTTGAGGATGCCTTAGTAGCATTTTTACAATCACAGCGGGAGAGCGGTTTTCGTGCCACCAGTGCACAGGCCGCGAAGCGTTCCACAGAGATCGCCAATATCCAGTATAGGGAGGGATCAGTGGATTTCCAGCGAGTCATCGATTCCGAACGCTTCCTGGTCGCACAGCAGGATCAATGGACTCGTACTCGTGGCGATATTGCACTCAGTCTGATCGCTGTGTACAAGGCGCTCGGTGGTGGCTGGAAAATTCGCGAGGGCCATGGTTTCGTTTCTGAAGAAAATCGTAGTGAAATGGAAGAACGCACTAATTGGGGCGACCTGCTGAATTCAGCTACTACGCAATAAACTTCCGATCTTTTATGCCCGGCGTAGAACGATGTACTCCGGTAGAGGGGTTAAGTAATGACACACAATATAAAAAGCACAGTTCTCCCCTGGAGGGACCATGAAAGCTAGCCAGGTCAGACGCATCTACATTAGATTTGTCGTATTTGTTATTGCTTCGTTTATGCTGCAAGGATGTGGCGATGCTCCTGAAGTAGAGTCAAGGGAAGAATCGCGACCCGTAAAGCTGATGACGATAGGCGGAGGTAACGGCGGCGGCACGCTGGAATATCCGGGCGCGGTATCGGCGACCCAGAGTGTGGAACTTGGCTTCGAGGTGCCTGGTAAAATCATCGAACTGCCGATTAAGGAAGGTCAACAAGTCACCGAAGGAGAAGTGCTCGCTCGACTGGATCCGGCTGACTATGAGGCTGCACGAGATGCGGCGAAGTCTAATCGACAGGCACTGAGCGCGGCCTACAACCGTGCAAAGAACATCTTTGATCAGGGCGCTGGCTCTCAGGCTGAGGTGGATCGATCGCTTCGAGATATCCAGGTAGCGAAAGAGGAGCTGAAAAAAGCACAGAAGGCGCTAGACGACGCAAGTCTTAAGGCCCCGTTTAGCGGTGAAATTGCGAAAAAGCATGCCAATAATTTTCAGAATGTGCAGGCCAAGCAATCGGTGCTGTTGCTACAGGACATATCAAGTCTCGAGATAGATGTCACGGTTCCAGAGCAGGACTTCATACTTGGGAAACCAGGTCTTACCCGTGAGGAACGGACGGCACGAGTCCGGCCAGAAATCGTAATAAGTACAATGCCTGATAAACGTTTCCCAGCACGATTTGAATCCGTCTCGACATCTGCCGATCCAGTGACCCGTACCTATGAGGTTACTCTGGCCTTTGCCAACCCGCCGGACATCAACATCCTGCCGGGCATGACAGCCAAAGTGGTCCTTCACCTGGCAGTGGAAAAGATCGTTGAAGCTGGGATGGGTGGGCTTATGGTGCCAAGCACTGCAGTGGCTGGGGACGAGCAGGGACAAGCATATGTCTGGCGGGTTGATGCAGAGACAATGCTAGTCTCAAGGGTGCCAGTGGAACTAGGCGTTATGTCTGGAGCAAACGTTCGAGTCCTGAGTGGACTTGAGCACGGTGACCGCATTGCAGTCTCCGGAGTGCACCACTTGCGCGAGGGGATGCTCGTGCGTCCCCTCGGCGAATGATGTTGGGGGCTGACCGATGAATATTGCCCAGTTCTTTATTGAACGCCGCGTGGTGACACTTGTGTTGACTGTCGTTATGTTAGGCGCCGCTATGCAGGCCTACCAGGGGCTCAGCCGTCTGGAGGATCCGGAGTTTACGATCAAAGATGCTCTGGTGATCACGCCTTACCCTGGCGCTTCGGCGGCAGAGGTTGAGGAAGAGGTCTCAGATCGCTTGGAGAAGGCTGTACAGAAGATGGGGCAGCTCAAGCGCGTGGTCTCAAAATCCGACCGTGGGTTGTCCACACTCACGGTGACGATCAAGGACAAATACGACAAACACAAATTGCCGCAGGTCTGGGATGAGCTACGGCGCAAAATAGCAGATGTGCAACGTGATTTACCGCCGGGCGCTGGACCTTCGCTGGTGGTGGACGATTATGGTGATGTCTATGGCATTTTCGTCGCGGTCACCGGCGACGGTTACAGTTACGCCGAGATCAAGGATGTCGTAGATATGCTGCGGCGTGAACTGTTGTTGGTCAAAGATGTCGGCAAGATCGATACCTACGGTGAGCGCACCGAGGCAGTTTACGTTGAATTAAACCGTGACCGCATGTCTCAGCTAGGCATCCCGCCTGAGGCCATTGTCAATGAGCTGAGGCAGAAAAACCTGGTAACCAATTCGGGACGCGTCGCCGTCGGCAAGGAATTTATCACCCTCAATCCAGGCGGTGAAACCAAAACAATTGATCAGTTCGGTGCAATTCTGATCAGCGCTCGTGGTTCAGAACAAATTCACTTGCGTGATGTTGCCCAGATAAGGCGGGGTTATGTAGAGCCGCAAAACCATATGATTCGCTACGATGGTCAGTTGGCGATTGGTATGGGAATATCAACGGTATCCGGTGGCAATGTCGTTGAAATGGGCGTGGCCCTCAAGCAGCGTGTAGCTGAGTTGATGGGGCAGGTCCCGATCGGTATTGAGGCCGGTATGGTATCCGTGCAGTCCGATGCTGTGGACACTGCCATAAAAGGTTTTGTCGTCAGCCTGCTAGAGGCTGTGGCGATCGTAATAGTCGTGCTGCTCCTCTTCATGGGGGTGCGCAGCGGCTTACTGATTGGCTTTGTGTTAATACTTACCATTAGCGGCACTTTCATCTTTCTCGCACCCATGCAGGTCGCACTCGAGCGAATCTCGCTCGGTGCCCTAATTATTGCACTGGGAATGCTGGTTGATAATGCCATCGTGGTGGTGGATGGCGTATTGGTACGATTGCAAAAAGGCGAGGATGCCAAACAGGCTGCCATTGATGTAGTCAAGCAGACCGCCGTGCCTTTGCTGGGTGCCACAGTCATAGCGATCCTGGCCTTTGCGGCCATCGGCACCTCGGATGACAATACTGGTGAGTTTTGCCGCTCTCTGTACCAGGTCGTGCTGGTTTCTCTGCTATTGAGCTGGGTGACGGCGGTCACAGTCACACCGTTGTTGTGTATTATGTTTCTGAAGAAACCAGCAGCGGGTGCGGAAGCAGTAGACCCTTATGGCGGCGCCTTTTATGGGATGTACAAAGGGTTATTGCGTGTATGTATCCGCTTGAAAACACTTTCCCTCGGTGTTGTCGTTGTCATGTTTACTGCCTCACTGTGGGGGTTTCAGTTTATTGAACAGAGTTTCTTCCCGCCTTCTACGCGCCCGCAAATCATGGTGGATCTCTGGTTGCCGCAGGGCACGCATATAGATGAAACGCGGAAGCTGGTTGAGTCAGTCGAGGGCTACGTGCTGGAGCAGCCTGGTGTTACCCATGTCACCTCACTGATTGGCAAGGGCGGCATGCGCTTTTTGCTAACTTATGCACCGGAAAAAACAAACAGTGCCTATGCACAGTTGCTGGTCGATGTAGATGATCCGGATAGGATCACTGAGTTGTTGACGAATGTTGAAGCATACCTACAGCAGACCTATCCGGATGTGCTCGGTTATAGCTCCCGGTTCCAGCTAGGCCCTGGCAGTGTCGGTAAAGTGCAGGCACGTTTGAGTGGTCCTGATCCTGATGTGCTGCGTGAACTCGTCAGCCAGGTGGAGAGCGTCCTCTATGCCGACAGTGATGCCAAATCAATTCGCACTGATTGGCGCCAGCGCGTCAAGATGGTGAGGCCGAATGTTGCGGAGGAGCAGGCTAACCTGAATGGCATCACGCGACCGGATATTTCTAGCGTACTGCTTGAAGGCTTCCAGGGAGAGAGTGTCGGGGTATACCGTGAAGGTGATTTATTGTTACCAATTATCCTGCGAGCTGAGGAAGCCAATCGATCAAATATTGGAAGTCTCTATAATCTGCAAATCTGGAGTCCGGTTGCCGGGGGCATGATCCCATTGCGACAAGTTGTCTCGACTTTTGAGACAGTTTATGAAGATGAGATAATCATGCGGCGTAACCGTAAACCAACCATTACCGTGTTTGCCGATCCCATTGCGGGCCCGGCTAGCGAGTTGTTTGCACGGGTGAGGCCACAGATCGAAGCCCTCGAACTGCCCGAAGGTTATGAGCTGGAGTGGGGCGGGGAGTATGAGGACTCTGGTAATGCCCAGGCAGGCCTGGCAGCAAGTATCCCCATGTTCGTGATGATCATGATTTTGACGACGATCATGTTGTTTAATTCGCTGCGTCAGCCCTTGATTATCTGGCTGGTGGTGCCACTGGCGTTGATTGGTGTGACTGTCGGACTGCTCGCTACCGGTCAGCCGTTTGGATTTATGTCGTTGCTGGGATTTCTGAGCCTGATGGGTATGCTGATTAAGAATGCGATTGTACTGATCGACGAAATCAACCTGCAAAGCGGCGGGGGCAAGGATCTCATGACTGCAATCCTGGATTCCGGCACCAGCCGCCTCAGACCGGTGGCGTTAGCCGCTGCAACAACGGCATTGGGGATGATCCCCTTGTTGTTCGATGCTTTTTTCGTCGCTATGGCCGTTACTATTATCGCGGGTCTGATGTTTGCAACTTTGCTCACTATGGTGGTCGTGCCGGTGCTGTATGCCACCTTCTACAAAGCGGAAACTACCTAAAGATTGCGTAGAATTACTCTAATTTATCTGTAAAGCAATCTTTCTCCATTGTTTGTTGATGGCATTCAGACGACACGGTTTTATTACAAATTACCGCCTAT
>JAESSY010000207.1 GCA_016763855.1 Pseudomonadales bacterium | reverse complement strand
TCGAGTTGATAGGGTAGAATCATATTAAGCCTTGTTCTGTGCACCCAATGGGTGATGGTCTGTTTTGTCACTAACCATTATACAGTCAAGGCTTTCTAGGTTTTAGGGTTTTCTATCTGGGGATTGGGGAACAGGCCAAAAAAGCAAACAAACCTCTTTTCCCGTTAATAAGAGCGCATCTCATAGAGTGAGTGAACACGAGAATCACAGGCTTTAAGGGCAAGTTTGATGTGGTTGCGAATTCGCTCATTAAAACTCACATCGTCGATTGGCAAATTATCTACCAAAACTGACACACAGTCACAGGCGAAAATTTCGCTTCCTGCTTTGCTTGGCAACGAATCATGGCCTAGCAACGAATCATGTGCTTTTTCTAAAAGCTGCTCCTCAATGGGCAGTGTCGTGCCTAATGAGGAAAAAGTTTTTGTCTTATTCGATAAGCGAAATTGAACCGATGTTTGTAAGCCAAAGGTGGCGCACAAAGTAAAGAAAGCTTTCGCAAGTTCTTCCAGATTTTCGCAATCAAAGCTGGTATTAGTGAATTCGATGATTGATGCTTGTTCTGCATTGATACTGGCAGCTGAAAATATTGCTTTGCGTGATAGGAGTAACGAGTCTTGTATGGCTTGATACTTGTTTCTGCTTCCCAAGAGCACTTCTATTTTTGAAATCAATTCTGTGATATTTACCGGTTTGCAAAGATAGTCATTACCGGCGGATTCATAGGACTTAACCCGCATATCCAAACTATCCTCTGCTGAAATAAAGAGAATAGGTAGTGCCATCTGGCTATACTGAGTTCGAATATCCTCACAGAGCAAGAAGCCATTTTGCTCTGGCATATTAATATCCATTAGTACAATATCGGGATTTGTTTTAATTAAAATCTGTAAAGCTTCTAATCCATCGCTGGCAAATATCAGATGATATCGTTTGTGAAGAGCCGCCTTTATCAATCGCTGATTCAGGGCTTCATCATCAATTGACAAAATTGTCGGTTTTGCACCCTTCATTTGCGACTTTCTTTAATTGGGGAGTAGAATAATACCTCAAAAATTTAACCTTACATTCCTTAAGTTATTAATAATTCCTAGAATTGGTTAGTATTTGACCATCAGCCTTATCTAAAGAGGGAAAAGATACTACAATTAATAGGCGAAGCTTACGATTCGGTTCACCTCGCTTGGATAGGTCAGGTTTTCTTGAACCGATAAGAAGTTTATTCGGAGTTTTCCAGACGTGGCAATGAATCTAATAGTGTCAAAAAACCCTGAGGACCATGCGCCTGATGCTGCTCGGGGTATAAATGACGTCATACGGCCTTTGGGGGATCATAGATTCATCGTTCTTGAACCTGCGGAACAAATTGGTACGACTGAGTTAAGATATGGCACTCTGATCAGGGTCAGTAGGAAAACTACTATCCCCCAAGGGATTGTCGAAGGCGTTGAATTAAGTGGCTGGATTACGCTGTCTGTATTAACGATGTCTTCCAATAGAATTCAACTCTCCTCGAATTCTACGTCATCTAAATCTGAGCTCGTCATTTTAAATGGAAAGTCTGAAATGCGTGCATACTTCGATGCTAATACGGATTATTTTAAGCTTTCTATCCATGAGTCATTGTTATTACCTGATGTAGCTTTAGGAATCATTGATCCACGATTCCTGAGTGTAAACGCTAGTTACGTCATAGCTGAGCATCAGAGGTTCGCATTCGCGAAAATGCTATCACGCTTACTTTATACTCGTTATTCAGACTTGGAATTTGAGACTTTGACCACGGATCTTGCCATTATGATGCTAGCTGTCCTTTCAAAAAGTCGAGCTCCCACGCCTATAAACAACCGGCGCCGTTGTGTCAAAAAGGCAACAGAGCTAATTTCTAGCAACAGTGTAGACAAAATTACACTAGTCGATTTGGCTAGAAACTGTCACTGTAGCCTAAGAACTCTGGATTATGCCTTTACCAGTATTCTCGGTGTGACGCCCAGCCACTACCTAGAAATGTATCGCCTAAATAATCTTAGGCAATCACTATTACAGGGTGATAAAAAAGTCGGTGAAGCAGCTTTTGACTTGGGATATAAACATCTCGGTAATCTGGCTAAATCGTACACTGATCTATTTGGTGAACTACCTTCGATTACACGCGCAAAGGTACTGCCAACTTGTTAAGTATTTTGTTAGACTCTTGCCTGTAAATGCATTTTAGTTCCCCCTAATTTTTTGCATATTTCCTCCAGTGATTTTGCTGCGGGGGTAATTGGGTTTTTAATTTTGCGACGTCATTTTATTTTAATATTACTATCTGCATTAAGCTGCTTGAATTTGGCGGTAGCGGAAGAGACTCAGTATCAGCTTGGTATGGGCTATGAGCTGAACGATGCTTTTACCGTGGGCGGCTACTTTTCCACGGAATATGGCAGTGGCAAAGAAATCAATTTTTTTGGTGTAGATGATCTGGCATTCTTGGTTTATGGGGAAAATGATGCTAACTTTTCCTATTTTTTTGAGCTGGAATGGTCAGAGCTTTATAAAATCGACTATGAGAATAATGAAGAAGAACAACACACCAGGCCCTTCATTGAAAGATTATATGGCGACTACAAATATTCTGACTATCTTTCAGTTCGTTTTGGCAAGCAAATCACCCCAATTGGATACTGGAATTTACAGCCGATAAATGTTCTCAGAGAAACCACTTCAAACCCTATCTTAAGTCGTCGAATGTTCCCAAAATTTTTGACGGGTATTGATATATACGGTTACACACCTATAGACGAGAATCTGACCTACCATCTATATCTACAGGGTACGAAAGATCTTGATAATGAAAGAATTAATATTGATGCAGACCGACATGTAGGTTTGAGTCTGGAGAAAGATTTTCAAAACGGTTGGAAACTTGGTACTAGTCTAGGTAATTTCAGGGAAGTTAATAAGGACAAGACACGGTACTTTCAGTTTAATGCACGCTTTGATCAATATCGCTATAGCTTTATTACAGAATCGAACTTCAGTCGCAAAGATCCCGATATTGGCAAAGTAGAACGTATTGTAGATATCTATGTTCAGACAGAGTATCGATTTAGACCGAAACATACTCTTATCGGTCGGGTCGAATATTTTCATAATGATGAACTGGGCTTAAAAGAACGTATTGGTGTGTTGGCTTATGGATATAGAATTCGCTATCCGATTTCCTTGAAAATAGAATACCAATTGCATGCGGATTCAAATGACAATCAACTGCTTACTTCTTTTTCAGTGTTGTTTTGATGCGCTGGCTAATTGGAGTATTCCTTGTATGGTACGTGCAGTTTGCCTTCGCTGGGGAATTTGTTGTTGTCGTTTCGAGCTCCAGTAAAGTGGGTTTGTTGGATTCCAATAAAGTACGCGATCTTTTTCTGAAAAAACGAAGTTTCTCCGGAAAACAAAAATTGATCCCGGTAAATTTGCTAGGTGACAATGAAATCCGAGCTGAGTTCGAACGTAGTGTGCTTCGGATGCGTCGTGAAGAAATTAATCATCTATGGATAAAGGATCACTTCTTGGGCATTTCTCCGCCTGTGACCCAAGCTTCTCTTGCATCAATTCGCTTGTTTGTTGAAAGAGTGGATGGCGCGATTGGCTATCTGCCAAAAGACATGGTTAATGATAATTTGAAAATAGTCCATGAGTTTTAGACTCAAGACAGTTTTGCTGCTCATTGTTCTGAGTTTAACGCCTTATATTATCACTATGGTCACAATCGGTAATGCTTACCGAGATGATTTTGAAGAGAATATACGTGACGGTATGGTTTCTCGATTGAATGTCACAATAGAGAAGCTCGATCAACACATTCTGGGTTTAAAGCAAATCATTAAGCTGATTTCTTCTCTGGATATTATGAATGATATTGTAACTGATGATATCGATCGAAGAATTTCCAGATTGTTACGAACCCAAAAACAAGACATAAAACTTGCGGGTGACTTTGATGTTGTGAACCAACAAAAGATTATTCTTGCATCAAGTGACATGAAGCGTGTCGGCCAGCTATCGCCTAATGCCGGATTTATGTCAATACCTGTAGTATCAACCTTTAATACGAACGAGGTGGGTCAGCTTATTCTTCGTTATGACCCGATGGAATTAAAGCAGTTGTTCCGTAATGAAGATTACATTCGTTATGCACTGGTTCTGGCTGAAGCACCGACTTCCTATCAATCGGTTTTTGAAAGTGCTCTAGTCGAAAAAAATGCCCTAGTAACAAGGCCGAATATTCATGTAATAGTCGAACAAGACAGACCCTTTGCGTTTTCGATACTTGATGATTTTGAACAAATATTCTATTTGGCAACGATAATTGGCATATTTGTCATTGCGACGATTGCTTATCTGATTGCCAACTATATCGTTAACCCCATTATTCTCTTGTCGAATACAGCTAAGTCCATCACCAAGACTCAGGATTATAGTCAGCGAGTAAAAATGGAAAGAACAGATGAAATTGGGCAACTATCCGAATCATTTAATTTGATGATACTCGGAACACAAGAAATGCTGGAGCAGTTAAAGCTCGAAAGCGAGAATAAAATCAAGCTAACAAAAGAGCATAATAGAGCTGAAATGCTTCAGGATTTATCTAATAAATTATCAAGGTATTTATCTCCTCAAGTTTATCAGTCAATCTTTTCGGGACATCAGGACGTTACGCTTTCTTCCTCAAGAAAAAAACTCACGGTATTTTTCTCAGACATCGTTGACTTCACGGCAACGACTGATCACATGGAGTCAGAAGATCTAACGCATATTTTGAACCAATATCTAAATGAAATGACAGTTATTGCACTGCGATATGGTGCTACGGTAGACAAATATATTGGTGATGCGATTATGATTTTCTTTGGTGATCCTGAATCACAGGGCGTTGAATTGGATGCTAAGCGCTGCGTTGAAATGACGCTCGATATGCAGGCTCGAATTGTTGAATTGCAAAAAGAATGGCGCGTTTCAGGTTTTTCAAAACCATTTCATGTTCGCTTTGGTATGCATACTGGCTACTGCACGGTTGGTAATTTTGGTAGTGATAATCGTATGGATTATACGATTATTGGTTCTACCGTAAATCTCGCTAGTAGGATTGAATCCAGCGCAGACACGGGGGCAATCAATATTTCGGAAGAAACCTATTTACTGGTGAAAAATTATTTTAGATGTCTTCCTGCCTCTTCGATTATACCAAAGGGGTTTGGTAAGCCCGTGCAATTGTACAGAGTGATTGCTCGAGCTGATGCAGTTGTCCCAGTTTTTATTGAAGCCGAAGGATTCTCTCTGAATTTTGTACCGGATCAAATGAGTGATTCAGATAAAGCCGCTCTCAAGAGCGAGTTAAGTTCAATAATTGATGATCTTGAAAAGAATGTATGAAATGGGGTACGTGCCCCAAATTTATCTGAATCTCTAAGCTGCTGTTTTCTCGTTAGACTTCTGTCGTCGCTGTTTATATTGGAATATACGGGTTTATCGAAGTAAAATTCAATCCATGTATCGTTAACATCTATCGCAGTATTTTTCGCATGTTTCATGTTCAGGCGATTTGGCACTTATAACTGTTTAATTTGCCATAAATAGAACAAAAGAGCATAGTCCAATTACCCTTATTCTAAGGGTTGGACCCTTGAACATAGGATGGCTGTTTTGGCAAATAATAAAAAAGCGTTAGGTTTCTGGCGAGGCTGGGGTTTAGTCGTTGGTGGTACTATTGGTTCAGGCATATTTATGCTGCCTGCGCTGCTGGCACCTTACGGAATGATGGGAGTCGTTGGCTGGTTGATCGCGGGTTGTGGTGCAGTACTGCTTTCATTGATGCTTGCTGATTTGTCTCGAAGAATTCCAAAGATAGGTGGCCCCTACGCATATGCCCGAGCGGGATTCGGCGATTTTATTGGATTCTGGATTGGCTGGGGATATTGGATTTCACTTTGGTCTGCTATCGCTGCTATATCGGTAGCTTGCGTTGGCTACCTCGGTTTTTTTATACCTGCACTGTCTAGTAATCCAATAATTTCAACGATCACGACCTTGGCGTTAATTTGGGGAATTACCTTTATTAACATTTACTCGATGCAAGCATCCGGTCAGCTACAACTCGTTACGACCCTATTGAAAATTATTCCTTTGGTATTTGTTGGTCTATTAGGTTTAACCATGGGTAGCGCAGCTAATCTTCCTGAGTTCAATCCTGCGGGGGGCAATGTGTTCGCAGCGATTGCGACGAGTGTAACGCTTGTGATGTGGGCTTTTGTAGGGCTTGAAGGTGGCACGATTCCAGCCGATGACATTGAAAATCCAGAAAAGACAATTCCTAGAATCTTGATTTTGGGCACGATCATGGTGCTAGGGGTTTATCTCATTGCGTACTTGGGGGTTATATTGCTTGTCCCAGCAGAAGTATTAATCAATTCAACAGCGCCTTTTGCAGATGCCACGGTACTCGTCATTGGCGGAGTGGGCGCATCGATTATCGCTTTGGGCGCTATAATTTCAACACTCGGGACTTTAAATGCTCAAGTTTTACTCTCTGGTCAAATCGTACGTGCTGTTACTTCAGATAAATTATTTCCCGAAAAACTCGGAAAACTTGGCAAAGGCGGTACGCCAACAACTGCGCTCGTTGTCTCCTCTGCTCTAGCGAGTATATTGGTTGTAATGAACAACACAGAGGGATTGGTCGCAGCGTTTAGCATGATGATTCTGTTATCGACTCTGACGACGCTTATACCATTGGCATTTGCATCTGTTGCAGCGCTGATATTTCTGTCTAAAGATGCTCCCTCCGCGACACGCGGTCGCGCTATCGTGACGGCAATATTGGCCTTTCTCTATTCATTGCTCGTCATTGTAGGCGCTGGTGCAGAAACTGTTTTCTATGGCTTTATCCTTTTGATGGCAGCTTTACCATTTTATGTTTTGATTAAGAAGAACCAGCGCTAACAACGACGACTTAGGTAGGATTTCTCTTATTTAAATGTGTAATCCAATTTTCGACCGTCAATATAGGCAGATGCGATTTCTCTCAATCTATCCCGTCCGAAACTACCAACGTGGCCGCCATGAACAATATTGACTGGCAGTTCCAATAATCTTTTCATTGTATTTCGACAAACTTCCTTATCACTTCCTGGCAGGTCATCTAATAGTTGTGCGTCGTAAACCGCATCACCCGAAAATAAAATGCCTGTTTTAGCCTCCCATAATCCAATGCTACCAGGAGAATGTCCTGGTAAATGAAGTACTTCAAATGAGCGATCGCCCAAATCCACTAAGTCATTTTCTTCTAGCAAGGATATTGAGGATACAGGCTTCAGTTTGTTGTCAGAGGGCTTGTAGGACTTTGAGGGTAGTGCATCGATGACATATTCACCAACGGGACCATCCATTTTCATGATCTCTACTATATCCTTTGGCCAATATTTTATTTCGAGAGATATATCATCTTTTGCATGTTGAAGACTTTCTGCTTCGAGTGGATGGACATAGCAGGATGAAAATTCATGAGCACCTCCGGAATGGTCTTTATGGGTATGCGTAATCACGACTGAAAGTGGTTTCTGAAACAAGTCTTTCGCAGCGTCCTTTAAACTTTGAATGCCCATTCCTGTATCAACCAGCAAATCTTTGCACCTTCCGGGGATATGCCAAATGTTACATCGTAGGAAGGGGTGCACATGGGGTTCCCAGAGCAAGGTGATTTGATCATCTATTTTTTTGCGTTCAAACCTCTATTAGCGATTTTCAAACCCATAATTCAATACCTTATTTATTCATCATCTTGGTCGCAGTACGTACATCTTATCCTTAATGTTCGTTCTATCTTGATCTAGACGGATATCTTTGTACATTGTTAACTTTTTCATTAAGATTTGTCACTTGTTAGTTGAATCCTCCACTAGGATGGATTAATGCCTTGGGAAACCAATCCAATGCATAAATTGGCTTAAAGCAAAGTACAACTACACTGAGGATATGATGCCTGACTCTACACGGGATTTAAAAGACGGAGAAGTATTGTTTCGAGAGGGAGACTCTGCAGACTGCGCTTATATTGTCGAAAGCGGGCAATTGAAGATAAATACCATTATCGATGAAGACGAGATTATTCTAAAGACTTTGACTGATGGTGAATTAGTAGGCGAGATGGGTGTCATTGACGACTCTCCACGGACTGCAACAGCAACTTCTGTTGGAGACACGAAACTTACCGTGGTCACAAAAAATCAGTTTACCGAACGTCTCAATAGTGCCGATCCAATACTTCGACTTCTGGTTAGTGTGTTATTGGAACGTTATCGAAGTGGTTTACGATCGGTAAAATACAAACTAATTCCAGCAAGCAATCAAATTTCTTCAGAAGTGCTTGTAGAAGATTACATCCGATCCGGCATCGATAAAATAAGACTCGAATCTGAACTGAAACAAGCGATGGAATCTCATCAGTTACAAGTCATGTATCAACCTATCCTTGACCTTAAGTCTCGTAAGATTGCTGGCTTAGAAGCATTGGCTCGATGGGAAGATCCCGTTCGCGGTCATATTTCACCCGCTTTGTTTATTGCATTGGCGGAAGAGACATCGCTCATAGTACCCGTAGGTCTTTATCTATTCGATCAAGCTTGCAAAGATATTCAAGAGCTTTGTCGTGCTGCGGGTGATCTAGAAATATTCGTTAGTATTAATGTTTCAGCGAGACAAGTTATTGAACCCACCTTTCTTGACGAGGTTGTTGAAATTACAAAAAAATATGCCCTCGATCCAGCGCGACTCAAACTTGAAATCACGGAAGGGCTTGAGCTTGATATGCAACACACGCAAAGTTGGGTGAACGATGCAAGATCGAGAGGGTTTAAGATCGCGCTTGACGATTTCGGTACGGGTTTCTCTAGTCTTGATACAATTCACAAATTAGAAGTAGACATCGTAAAAATTGATCGTGCCTTCGTCATAGGGTTGGAAGAAAATGCTCGTCATCGCGATCTTATGCGTGGCGTGGTTTCAATGATGAAAACACTAAAACTGACAACGCTGGTTGAGGGCATAGAAACGCAAGCCCAGCTCGACTTTGTATCAGAAATTGGGTGTGACTTTGCACAAGGCTATCTGATGGGTAAATCAATGCCGCTTGGGCAAGCGCAAAAATATTTACAATCTTCTCCTACCTATTAATCAAATCTCTCATGGTAGGATTTGTTTCAAAATGCAATGCCATCCAATTTCGGGGGAATATGGATGGCAAAGCATCTTTTAAAAATGCCAAACCATATCGAAGTAAAATCTGTGATCCATTATATCTTTACGATTTGATACCGGTGCTTCGTAAGCAACACCAAACATCATATTGTCATTGAATATGAAGCGTGCGCCTACAGCCATCGTAGTTACAGTACCGTTGGCATTGCTACTGCCGAAATTGACGAGATCGATTCCTTCGAAATCGAAGGGCAGTCGCTCACCAGCCGCTCTAGTTGTGAACACATTTAGCTCGAGTGTCGGAAAAAACCAGTCGTTAACCATGTAATTTACGTGCCCGGAGAGGTGGAGTAATGAACTGTCATGTTCGTCATCCAGCGCTTTATTGTAACCAGCATTGCCTTGAATGCCCCATCGACCTACGGTGGTTGCACCTGAGATAAACGTATCGATGAAGCCGTCGCCTTGGCCCTGTAAATCAATTCCGCCTGTTTCTAGGGTTCCAATTGGAGCTTCATATTCCAAGCCAACCGTAAAGATACTCCCGGTAGAAGGGTCTGAGAAAATAGCGTATTTAAGACCCAGGGAAATATTCGCTGACCCAGTTTCATCAGGCAATACAGCATCAAAATCAATGTCGGCATAACCGTCTTTTGACGCGATAAAACCGAGGCGATCACTTAGCGCAACTCGGATTTCTGCGGCTATAATTTTGATCGTTCCACCTGTGGTAACAAAGTCATCGGGAATCTCGTTAATAAGAATAATGGGTCTCAACTCTGTTGTGATGAAAGGCGTTTCATTGAACAGGGGGTTTGAAATAGGTGGAATATATCGAGTGTGTTTTCCTTCACCAAGAGAGCCGTGGAAGTCTACAGCGAGTGCGCTTTGCGCCGCAAACAATAGAACCAGACTTAGCTTTATTACAATGTTTTTCATAATTCCTCCAATATTGAATGGCAGTAATTATAAGTAGAGTTAAGATTATTGAATTGACTTGGGTCAAGGATTGATGGGTCAGTGTAATGAGTTCTATACTGCTACGGAAGTGAAGGGGCTGTTCACCAGGTTTCTTAAGCGGCGATGTCCGAGTTTGTCCGTCAATAGCGTTGGTAACTCTTAGTCATCATCATGATGCGTGCTAACATTAATCTGCTATACGGTGCCTTTCAAAAATCGAGTGTTGTCTTGAACCTGCTGCAATACTGGATAAAGATCTATTCGAAATTTGTTGTTCAACACTTTTAGAATCATTACTCTGAATCACAAAGAATGAATCACAGAGAACGCATAAACCGATCTAACAGAACATCAAAGTCATGTGGAGATTCCAAGAAAGGAGCATGTCCTGCATTTTCAATTAGATGTACAGTTTCTTCCCAAAGATTTTTGTACTCGATCGTTGTGAGATATTCGTTATTTATCATGGCTTCATCTGCACCGTTAATGATAGCGAGAGGGGTCTCATTGTCCATGACTTCATTTTTTTGATCAACGCCTTCACCTCTCATGGCCGCTTCCATCATTATTCTTCTTGCGCGTCCGTCCGTGCGCCTTACGGCATCTCCAAGAAAACACTCATAGCGAGGGCCGCTGCCACAAGTCGCATGGGCGTACTGTTCTGCTTGCTCGTCGCTGAGAATTTCCTGACCTGTAAATGCCATGTGTTCTGTCGGTCTAAAAGCAGAAGACATATCGTTAGGGTCGCTACCGACGGGTGGTGTGCCTGATATCAGAAGTCCTTTTACATCAGTAGCTCGTGACATCATTTCAATGCCAATGTGTCCACCGAGCGACCACCCTAAAATTGCATAGGATGATAAGTTGAGGTTTTCCATTACGGCGATTGCGACATCTGCATATCTGGGGATGGTGTAGGTTTGTTCTGGATCATGTGCATTGTCAGATTCTCCATGCCCAGGTAAATCCATTGCGATGCAATGGTATTTCTCACCAATAGCGCCAGCAAATTGATGCTTAAAAATTTCTTTGCAGCTGGAATTGCCATGGATGAAGAGGAGAGGTGTTCCTCGACCTGCGCTTTCTTCAATGGCGATGTTGCCAAAATTAGTACTTAATATTCTTGAAGCCATAATGATCGCCCGATTTACAAATTCTACGAAGATCCATTTATGCCGAATTGTTTTAAGATTGCAAAAGATGTAATATGGCAAGCGTCAATAATTTGGTGGCGAGTGGGTAATTGTTTACAAATGTCAGAGCTTGGCGAGCTATACTCTTGAACAAAACCACATTCTTAGAAAGATGAGTGTTCAATATGGGACGATTAGATGGCAAGGTTGCAGTCATTACTGGCGGCGCAGGTGGGATTGGCAGTGTTGCTGCGAGACGATTTGTTGCAGAGGGCGCGCAAGTCTTATTAGTAGATCTTGACCAAACTACACTAGATTCAGAAATTGAAGATATAGATTCTAATCAGATCAGTGGCTTTGCAGCCGATGTTACCAGTGCTGTAGATAGCGAGGCTTTCATCGAGGTCGCTGTTGAACGATATGGCGGAATTGATATCTTGCTTGCCAATGCAGGGATAGAGGGGGATGTGAGTCCCATGATGGAATACAGCGAAAAAACCTTTGATAAGGTTATGGCCGTCAATGTTAAGGGTGTTTGGTTGAGCATGAAATACGCGTTTGCTGCTTTTCAAAAAAGAGGAGGCGGAAGTATTATTATAACTTCATCAACCACCGGTATAAAAGGCACGTCTCGGTTATGCGCATATTCTACCAGTAAACATGCGGTTATAGGGCTTATGCGGAATGCTGCATTGGAGGGTGCTGTTGATAATATTAGGGTTAACTGTGTGAATCCAAGTCCTACGGAAACTTTAATGATGAGGAGGTTAGAAGTGGGGATTATTCCTGATTCTCAGGCGGCTGCCCACGATGCTATTGCAAGTTCCATCCCGCTTGCGCGCTATGGTCAACCTGAAGACATTGCTAATCTTATGTTATTTTTATCAAGTGATGAAAGTAAATTTCTTACTGGAGGGGTGTATATGGCCGACGGCGGCGTTAGCGCGACATAGTATCTCCGTCAAGCGCGTAAACAATTTTTGGGATCCTTACTCCTTGTCCTTCCATCGGTCATAGACTTTCGATACAGGCGGCATTGTACGGCCTGATTTTTTGGCATCATCTGTCTCTTGTCTAATGTTAGTATCAATCCAAAACACGCCGGATTCAGCGAAAAAAAAGTATCTTGGCACTTGGAAGTATTCAGGCCATCTAACCCAGCGCCAGTAACCGAGACGGTTGTAGTCAGCTGTTAGTCCGGGAATCCATGCCGCAAAATTATGAATTTCTTCCTGCACTTTGTGGGAAATTGCTTGAGCCAATCGTGGTTCTGAAAGAGAATCCCACTTCGTGAGAAGCGCATCAAGCGGATCACTTTTAATATTGGTTGTGTTGTAGTTTCCGGGCTTTCCGGCATCCTTCCCCCGCAATTCCCATTCAAATGTGGGTAAAGGTGAGTAGCCAGTATTCCAGCCATGAAGGGCCATCTGATGTTTTTTCTCGAAGATTTTAGTAAAGAAGGCCGTTGAGTCCAAGACTTCAATATTAAGTTCAAGTCCCGCTTTTTGTGCCTCCTCCTTCAGGATAGTCGCTTGAGTAGGCTCGTCAGATCGATTTGCAATGCTGAGAACGAAAGATAGCCTCTGATTTGACCCATTGACAAAAATACCGTCGCTGCCCCGACTGGTATAGCCAGCTTGTTTAAAATACGCAACTGCCTTGTCTAAATCAAAGTGACGGGCCTTGAGTGTAGGGTGTGAATAGTCGCCATATCCATCAGCAAAAGATCTAATGCGTCGCCGGTCACCGCGATATAAGCCTTCATTCACCTTTTCATAATTGACTGCATGTTGAATGCCCGTTCGCAAGTTTATGTCTGTAAGCAGCGGGTGAAGTGCGTTCATGTGGATGCCGCTGGTACCTGTTGGAAGATCGTGGTAAATCCAAGCTCGTTCAATGTATCCATCTTGAATGGGCGCATCATCCGCACGGTCATGCCAGAGCGAGGTCTGATTCAGGAAGTGCCAGTCGACATCTCCCTTGAAAAAAGCTTCAAAAGCTTTGTTGTCATCACGGATAACAAAGTAGGTCATCTTGTCAGGATTAAATCGGTGTTGATAGAAGGGTTTTTTGTCTGCCCACCAATTCTCTAAGCGATCGAAGGTGATTTCCCTGCCTCGATCAACCTTACTTTCGTCTAGAACATAGGCTCCAGTGACAGGTGCGAACCGCCAGTGATAACGGTCAACATAGTCTGGACCGAACTCTTTATAAAATTCCTTTTGTGAAAGGGGGAAACTCGAAATCCCTGAGAGGAGGTCTGGGCTAGCTTTTGTTTGAGTAATGGATAGGGTTTCTTTATCGAATCGTGTAATGCGACCAATATTTTCGTCTGTGACTCTATTCACTGCGGGGGACTTAAGATGAGGGGATAATGAAAAATACAAAGAGAAAAACAGATCATCGACAGTGACGGGCTTTCCATCACTCCATCTTGCATCGGGATCGAGCCTTAAATAAACAGTTAGATTATCTTCGGGATCAAGCGCCCATTGTTTTGCTACACCAGGGATGAAGCCGTCTTTCCAAGGATGCCGATGAATCAGGTTAACTGAATTTGCCGACCAAAGCGGTCCCCGCAAAGAACCGTTAGCATCCGGCCCCGTTACTCGTAGGGTTTGTTGCATTGTTTGAAGGCGCAGTGTCAGTTGTCCACCTCGTTTGGCCCTAGGGTCGCCAAAGACAGGAAGATCAGAGCCATCCTGCCAGATTAGATTGTCTGGTAATTGCTCAAGTGTAGAAAATACAAAGCGTTCAGGATGTTCGCGGTAGTAAGTCTCTACCTCTACTGAATTATTGTAGATCGAGGATTCAGTGATTTTAGGTTTATCGCAGGCTGCCAGAACACCCAGTAATAAAAGTAAACTTAAGCCATTAAGTTTGTTTACAAGCATATCGCTGCTTCCTATCTTGAGTACTTGGGCTAGGCCTTCGTTAACTTGTAGACCATCGCGTAATTTGGCGCTTCTTCAAGGGAAGGAATGCCCTCCACAATATTAGGATAGTCAGGTCGATATTTGTCCTTGTATTGCTTTACAATCATGTCCAAATTTGAGGCTACGACAGTAGCATTTAAATTATAGGTCTTGTCCCCAAGGCGCATTTGGACAGCGCCACCCTGGCCCAAAATGGAAACCCAGCCAGCTTCTTTACTGCCGATAATATGCAACTCACCATCTACTTGTATAACCCAAATAGTGACCACTCGCGGCAATATATCGCCCTCGACTTTTAGCTGAATTTCATGAGTCGTACTGGTTACACCCCAGGAATCAGGTACCTCGGTTAAAGTGCCACCGATAAAGATGCCAGGAACGGGACCGATTGGTGCCAGCCATAAAAATACAACAAATATCAGAAGGATTAAGGGGCTAGCAATTTTCAGAATTTTCAATGGATGTGCTCCTAGTGTCTAAACAGACAGATTTTGCCATAGAGAGGCTTACAGATTTATCAATGATATTGACTGTATGTTTGCTCAAGATCAAGTTTCAACAATATTTGCTAAGTCACAGTGATGGTGATTTCTATAATTGTCTAATTTATTTGAGCGTAGCGGTAGTCGGTATAGCCTTCTAATTTTGAGATAACACTAGTTGTGTCGCCCTTTCATTCACTTGAGGCAAGTACTATCTGGTTTTGAAGTGGGCCAAGAACGCGTACCCAGGGCTTTGAAGTTCGATCACCTTTACTTGTCCATCGCTGACTTGCTCTCTTAGCGGAGATCTGATCTGAATAGATACCCAGTAACAGCACATAAAGGTGCTGTCCCTTCGCATCAATTTGAGTGTAAAGAGGGTCAGCCATGTGTTTATTTTTTGCGTATTGATGAAGTGCAGCTTCATTACTGAGTGCCAGTAATTGAACGGCGAAGAATGTTGCAGGCTTGTTCAGTATCTCGCGAGACTTGTGATTGATTTTAGGTTCTGGTGTAAAAAAGAGAGGTTCGACAAAGGAATGTGTTGGTATATTTTGTTCAGGGGTAGCTGACATTACCCCTGATCGTTCTTGTAAACCTACATCAGATAACGAGAGCGCTTCTTCGGGATAGGCCTGATTCTGACATTGCCATGTTTGATTCGTCACATTTGAATAACAATGATAGCCACTTTGCTGAGTACTACTCGAGTAATATTTCTTCGAAAATTCAGCTTCGGTGCTGTTGAAATGAGGTATAAAGCGATTTATTGTCGCACAAGATGATAATGTCATAGACAGCAAGATTAGAGAGAAACCCTGCCTGTATAGCTTTAAATTTATAAAGTTGGTCATTTCTATATCGTCCCTGATGTGGAAATCTGATTCCCTATAACAGGTATAGCTTAAAGTGCTATTTTTTCAACATACTTGCAGAAATATGTCCTAAGCTGACATGCTTTTTCTACTCTAAAATTTAAACCAAAGCAGCCCATTTTCTACTAAAACTTCTTTGCCGTGTTCCGTGAATAATTTACCTTTTATATTGCTGTTATCCATTGGATATTGCAGTCTTTGTTCGTTCAGCAATTGAACTAGGCTTTTCTCGATATCTTTCTGGTGGAAATCCAATATATCTTGTCGGTTGCCATTCATATATAGCTTTATGTCAGACTTAATGTCTGTATCGGCGAGCGTGCTGAAAATATCTATTGCGGTGTTAAGCGTAGTCTTAACGATGTCCTTAAAGATATCGGGTATAAGTGTTTGTGCAGATTGTTGCGCTTTTTCAATGCTGGAAAATTCTTCATTAATAAATTGCAATGCGTTAAGTTGTATTTCATTTAAGTGTACAACTTTTGTCTCGATGCAATAGTCAGGTTTTGCCGTCATATCCGCATCAATGTTTGCTGAGTAGACACGACTCCCAAGCATTTCAATTGCTATTTGGCATTTGAGGAGAACATGAAAACAATGCGCATCAAGCGGCATGGATAAATTGGCATCAGTAACCTCAAGTTGACCTGTGCCTCCTAGGACTTCAATGGTGAATTGCTTTGGTAAATGCGTGTCAAATAATGTGCTGAGTTCCTCTGAGGTAAAATGGACATCTTTGATGTACCCAAACTTAATCAACTGACGTTCAATAAAAAATTGAGTCTTTACTTTCAGATCGTCTAACATGATCGCTATCTCTTGTATTTTCAAGCTCACTAACTTGAATCAGATATGCCCGTTTCAATTACAATTTATCTTCATATGAGGCTATGTCAAGGTAGAGTATCAGTATGAAGCCTTTTGTTGACACTTCCAAAACAATTGCGAAGAAGATGATTCGCGATTAATGGTTTGAAATTGCTTGGAGTGTCAGATTGATGGCTCTTCAGGCTAACAGCTTTGGTCGTTCCGCTTTAATGTAAGGTCTCAATTCTGCCAACGATTCATGTAGTGCTGTGATGGCAAAATTAATTTCTTCTTCTCTCATTGGGCTGGAGACGCAGAACATCAAACGACTTGCGGACATCACTCCTCGTTTTAACATGCACAGATGTAGGAGACGTCCGAAATGCCCCGCATCAATCATGCCGGATAATGCATCTCGTGAATCATTGATATCGCGATCAGTAAAATGTAAATTTACGAGAGATCCTAGACCGGTTGCCTGACCGTGAATGCCGCTTTGTTGAAACGCCTGATTAAACCCGTTCTTTAACTTCTCGCCTAGAAGATTCAATCGTTTTGCTTCTGATGCGGAATACAATGTCATGGCAGCGAACCCTGCAGCCATCGTCAATGCGTTTCCACTAAAGGTGCTGGCGTGGAAAACTTTGTTAGGGTTACTTGGATCGAATATTTGCATATATTGACGCTTTCCACCAACGGCCCCAATGGGCAGTCCGCCACCTATAATCTTCCCCATGCAAGTAAGATCTGGCTCGATTTCGAAGATTTCTTGCGCGCCGCCGCCACTTAATCGCAAACTGATGACTTCATCAAAGATGAGTAAAATACCGTGCTGACTCGTTACACTTTTAAGGGTTTCTAAAAATGCCTTTGTTGCTGGAATCATTCCCATAGAACCCATGATAGGTTCTACAATGACAGCTGCCAGTTCATCGGCATATTCATCGATCAAGTGTTTCGCCATATCAGGCTCGTTAAATGGACAAACAACCGTATCGCTTAAAACACTATCTGGGAAACTGCCATCAATCGCCAGAGAATTTGGCCGGTCTAATTCGCCACGTAGGCTGGGTTCTGGAATCAAACTCACTTCTGCTAGCTCATAACTACCGTGATACCCCCCTTCCATTTTCATAATTTTTTGCTTGCCTGTGCATGCCCTGGCACATCTAATCGCCATTAAGGTGGCTTCGGTGCCTGAACTACAAAATCTAATTTGATCAATCGAAGCTACCCGGCTAACAATAAGTTCCGCGAGTTCTATTTGGCCTTCGCTTGGTGCCGCATAAGCCGTTCCTAAAGCCACTTGTTCAGATACTGCTCGGGTAATCTTGTCATTGCCGTGACCGTGAATCATCGAAGTGAAGTTATTCATGAAGTCGAGAATTTTGTGCCCATCAACATCATAAAGATAGCAACCTTCACCTTTTTGCATTGTCAGGGGATAAGGATCGTAATGTGCACTTGCTCTAGTATCTCCACCTGGAAACACTTCACAGGCTCGCAAGCTCATCTGGCATGATTTTGGGCTCCATGCCCTATAAGCTTCGTCTATGGGGTGTAGCATAAACAGTTCCTTTTTACAGAATCATGCTTGAAAAATTAACTCATCGATACAGGGTATCTTACACCATCAATTCAAGATATAAATTCGCAGTTTTAAATGAATTCATCAGATGGCAATTGCTATCAGACCACGAATGCGATTAATCTTGTCTCCACTCTCACAATAAAAACAATATAAGCTTTCTTATGAGCAACAGTTAGAGAGTTTGGAGCACGATATGAATCGGTTTGTACGTATCTATTTAATCCCGGGCGCCATTATGCAATCCGTCATGATTGGTGGCGGTTATGGTACGGGCCGCGAGGTCATCGAGTTCTTTACCCATTTTGGTATATGGGGTGGGATGTTGAGCATGGGTGTCGCGACGGTTTGCATCGCGGTTGTTTTTAGTCTTTCTTTAGAAATCAGCCGTGTATTCAAAGTTTACGATTACCGAAACTTTTTCAAAGTTTTACTTGGACGTGCCTGGTTTCTTTATGAAATCCTAGTAGTGATATTGTTCATGTTGGTCATTGCTGTTATTGGTGCAGCTGCGGGCACTATTGTTAGCGATGAATTCGGTTTGCCTAGCTACTTTGGAATAGTGATTATGTTAGTGGCAGTTGTCACGATTAATTTTTTTGGTCGTTTATTCTTAACGCGTGTTTTTGCATTTTGGAGTGTCATTCTTTACATCGTTTTTAGTGCCTATCTCATTTCAGTTTTCGTGCATTTCCCCCTTGAAATATCAGAAGCATTTTCAACATCGACAATCGAACCCGGTTGGTTTGTCAGTGGACTTCATTATTCTTTTTACAATGTGACCGCCATTCCCATTATTCTTTATGCAGTAAGGGGAATAGAATCTCGTAAAGAGGCTTTTGGAGCAGGAATTATCGGTGCATTAATTGCTGTGGTACCAGCGCTAATGCTCCACATAAGTTTTGCGGCAGATTACCCGGAAGTACTCTCTACATCGTTACCTGTGTATCACATTTTTAACGGTCTCAATATGGAGGTACTAAAATTATTATACCTCTTGGTACTGTTTGGTACTTTCGTTGAAACTGGTGCGGGAAATATTCAAGGTTTCCTAGAGCGATTAGATAATTGGCGACAAGAAAACAGCAAAGCAAAATTATCAAGAATGGTTCATAGCTTAATTGCCATTTTCGCTGTGGGCTTAGCAGGAGGCTTATCTAGCCTTGGCATCGTCTCACTCATAGCCGAAGGGTATGGCACAATTGCTTGGGGTTTTATGATCGTCTATGTCATCCCGCTCTTAACAATTGGTGTCTATAAAATCGTAAAGGCAAACAATCAAGATAGTATCTAATCTTATCCGATAATGTGTTTTGTCACGTAAGTGAATATTGGAAAAACACTGACAAGTTGAATGTCATTCGTGCTGATCAGTAACCTTACTTCTTCCCGTCAGCAGCTGCTCGAAAGACCCGTATAAAGTTACCGCCCCAAATTTTCTCGATGTCTTGTGCGCTATACCCTCGTGATAGCAGTACTCTTGTTACACTCATGGCTTCACTGGCATCATCAAAACCTTGGATTCCGCTACCATGGTTAAAATCAGTGCCGATGCCGACATGGTCTATACCAATACGTTGGACGATGTAATCAATATGATTCACCATGTCATCGATACTACTGGGTCCGAGTAGGTCGCTAACGGTTTTGAGAAAACTTTGCTGCACTTTACTATCTTTAATTTCCCAATAGAGTTCAAAGGGGTAAAGGTAGTCCTCTTTTATGCCTGCGGCACGGCGAGCGATATGAATGTTGCGAACTAAGGTTTTGTCAGAGGAATCAAATAAGTATCCTCTGAATGGTGCTATGTGAATGACGCCACCTTTCTTTCCGATGAGATCTATTTCTTCGTCAGATAAGTTTCTACTTACATCAGAGAGATGCCTCACATTGGAATGGCTAGCGATAACGGGAGAGCTTGAATATTCGAGCACCTGTAATGTTGCAGCTTTTGATAGCTGTGAAATATCGACTATTCCCCCGAGACTGTTAATTCTATTGATAGCGGCTATACCCAGATCAGATAAGCCACCATGTTCTTCAAGGGCTTCATGTTGTCCTTTAGCTGCTATAAAAATAGGCCTGGAAGAATCAGCGAAGGCATTATGGCCCATGTGGGTTAGGGCAAATACTCGTACGCCAGCAGCGTAAAAATCGTCAATCGCTGAAACCTTGTTTCCTAGAATTCGAGCGTTCTGGAACCCTAGTATCAGAGCACCTTTATTATCTCGGTGAGCATGTATCAGATCCTCTGCCGATAGCGCAAGGATAAGCCTGTTTTTAGGATCTTGGGTTAAGTCTATTACCGCTGCGAGTTCTTCGTTTGCTATGGTGCGTGCTTTTGCATAACCCTCCGCATTTCGTGGACCTGGTCCAACAGCGATTGCCATAACAACGGCATCCACGCCCCCAGTGCGCATTTTTGAAGGGGAGACTTTGGACAATCCATCGTCTCCTACGTATCGGGATTCCTTGCCGGGAATTTCGATATCAGCATGAGCATCTAACACAAATGCCTTGCTATGAACCTGTTCAATTTCAGCTTGAGTGAATTGCTTTGACTCGGTGTGCGCTATTATTTTTGGCGTTGAACAGGCACCAAGTGTCAGGAGTAAAGTTGAGAAGATAAAGGTAGAAACAGTGCAAGAATGATGCAAGAAGTATTCTCCTTAGATTGTATGAATTACATTATGTTGATTTAGCATAACGATTGAGCGTCAATAGGTTTAATTTAACCGTCAATAAGCGTGACACAAGGGGCCTTTTATCTGGGTGCAAATCTCTGCCCACCATCAATCCTCAATGTAGATCCATTCATCATGGCGCACTCATAGATTGAAATAGCCATAATCGCAAACTCATCGGGCTTGCCCATGCGGCGTGGAAATGCAGCGCCTTTAGTCATATTTTGTGACGCTTCCTCAGGGATGCCTGCCGTTAGACCTGTATCAAATAGGCTGGGGGCAATCGTCATACATCTAATGCCCAAGCTGCCTAAATCCCGCGCCATGGTTAATGTCATTGCCGCTATACCGCCTTTTGCCGCTGTGTAAGATACTTGTCCTATTTGACCTTCGAATGCCGCAATTGAAGCCGTGTTGATCATAACGCCACGCTCACCAGATTCATTGGGTTCTTTATGCTGCATATGTTCAGCTGCAATTGAATTGATATTGAAAGAACCAATGAGATTGAGATCGATGACACGCCGAAAGTCAGCTAAAGAATGCCTAACGCCATCCCGTTTTACGGTCTTTTGAGCGCCACCGCCACCTGCGGTATTTACCATAAAATGTAAGCCGCCCATGGCCTTAACAGCTTCGTCCATAACGCCTGCCATACCATCAAAGTCCATGACATTACAGGGTAAGAATATTCCGTTGAGCTCCTTCGCTACACTAGCACCATCAGAACTTTCTAGATCAAGGATCGCAACCTTACCGCCTTTTTCAGCGAACCTGATTGCAGTAGCGCGACACATACCCGATGCGCCGCCGACAAATATTGCATTGTTGCCTGAAATTTCCATTGTTTACTCCGGCTAGTTAAAAATCGAGGATTACACTGTACCGGTGTTTGGAAAATGTGTCAGGAATATTTTCTCTGCTTATAGGTGTTGATATATAGATTTGTTTGAAGCTACCCTTGCTCGAAAGACAATTTTCACTCTGACCGACCTTGTAAAGGTGCGCGGAAAAATAGTTTGCGATATCTATTTTCTACAATGAAGCACTGTCCTTGAGCAGGTAGTTGTTCTAGTCGTAATAAGACCTTTCTTAGCCCGTTTTGACCATGAGTTGTTCGCAACCGGTACCCTGCAGTACGGCATCGACTTCTCTGCGGTCTTCTTCATCCAGTCTGGCGTATTCAATGCGCAACCATTGCAGGCACTTGGCTTGATAAGGGAAGGGTTCCTGGGTCCAGAGTTTACCCTCAACTTTTACCTGAACCTGATCAAGACCCTGATCAATCGCGGCGGCATTTGCCAGCATGACAGGCACGTAGGTTCGACCCAACTCTTTGAGTAGAATTTTCAAGGTCTCCGGGAAATTGTCAGTAGTGATGAATTCATTTTCGCAAGGCTCCAGACCAGAAAGGTCTTCCATCTTACTAACCCAAGCATGGACCCGAGGATAGTTTACAGCCGCAATTTTTGCCGGAGTTGGGTCAAACTGAGTGAGTTGGGTTAATTGACCGAAACAAGCAAAGTCAGCTGATCCTGGTCTTTTGCCCATAAGATAAGGTAATTCTCTCAGATGATTATTCAAGTAGTCGAGAAATCGTTTATAACTGTCCTCAATGACAGATGCAGTAGTGTCACTAGAGCCAACAACATAAAGGCGTGATATCTGTCGCTCAGAAAACATCGTTTTCATTTTTGTCATTAATTCATCTGGTTGACTAACATCATTGTAATGGGGCAGTATGGATCCCGCCATTTCGATATCGTCTTGATAGTGCCAGCGATAATGAAACATTGGCTTAGTCATCCATTCATCACCATAATCTTCCAATAGATAGTTAATAAAGGCGATGGCGGGATCGTCGGGAATCACCGAGCGACCAGGGTATTCGACCTCTAACCGCCTAATAATGGGCGTGCTGTCCACTTCTGCTGTGAAGGCGCCCGTTTCATCCTTGAAATAGAAAACTGGGATCAGTCCTACCTTGGGTTCAGGAAGGTCATCGCTTTTGGCTTGAAGAAAACGATAGGGGATTCTTCGGTAACGAAGTACTGCAAGCATCTTTCGTGTGTAGGGTGATCCGGGTGAGCCCCGAACGGGTAGAAGTGAGTCGGTCATTGTTCTTCCATTTAGTGTCTATGTCGATATTGTACTGCATGCTCTGTCTATCAAGGAAGCTATATACTCCTTATGATTGAGTTCAGGGCGGGCGCTGGCCCAACCGATAAGTGCCAGGGTTCGCACTTGGATAAAGAGCGATAGCCAAGACAAGTTCTCGTCACTCAAATCCCGTTTGCTTCTGTATCCCTCAATCAGCGCATTTTGAATATTGTCGAAGTCTGCTCGTTCTATGAATGAATAGAGCGCGACTGCAAGGTCGTATTGATGCCAGCCAAATCCTGCATCATCGAAGTCAATAACAAGCAACTCATCATTAAAAACCAATAAGTTATATTTATGAAGATCGGCATGGATCATAGTGTAGGTGCTTGGATCTTCGCCATAGCCAACCAGTTTCTGAGATATTAATGTTTTTTTTCTCTTCAGTGCGCGCTGTTGTGGAGGCGTTAGTGACCCAGCTTCCCAGAATCTTCCCCAGAAGGGATGTTTCCCAAAAAAACCCTTAACATTAAGATGATGTCGAGTAAAACTTGATGGGGGCTGCCAGCTAGAAGCTTGATTGTGAAATTGCGCGCAGACTGCCCCCGCCGCTTTTATCAGTTCAAGTTCATTTGTAGAGAATCTATCTTCTGAAGAGAGATACGCTGCCAGCGGTTTACCTTCAAGCCAGCTAATTAATCCGAGCTGCCGTTCCATGCCACCACATTGTTGTGAGAGATAATAGTTTCCCTTATCTGTTAGATAAGCTTCTGGCGTGCGAAGACCAAATTGGTTTAGCGCATGGGTCCACATTTGTTCAGATTCTAATTCTGCCATGGTGTGATACCCAGGTCGATGGACACGCAAGGCGTATTGACGATCATCTTTTCCGACGACTTTGTAGACAATGTTTTCGGAATGAGAAGCCAGCTCGATGCTTTTAGGTTCCACATTCCACGCAGCTAAACAGGGCGCTATTTCCTTTAAAATGGTTTTCGGATCATCCATCTAGGCTTTATTCTCCGCTAGAACCTCAGCGAATGCAGTGAGAAAGTTGTCTGCATGTTCCTGCTTGAAGACTAATGGTGGTCGAATCTTAATAACATTACCAAACTCGCCAGCGTTGCTGAGAAGGAAGCCTTTTTCCTTCAAACGATTTGCCACATTTATTGCGCCAGCGCGGTCAGCTGTTTTCTCTTCAAAGTTAGATACCCACTCTACGCCAATAAATAAACCGCAACCGCGTACATCCCCTATAGATTCACATTCTGATTGCATCTGAGTTAATTCACGACGGAGGTAGGCGCCAATTTTTGCTGAGCTGTCCAACAGATCATCCTCTTCTATCACGTCGAGTACCGCCATTCCCGCTGCAGCTTGGACAGGGCTTGAAGCGAAGGTATTAAAATACCGGGTTTCTTTTCTGAATTTTGTTACGAGTTCAGTGCTTGCGACAACGGCAGAAACTGGCATCCCGTTACCCACGGGTTTCCCCATTGTGACAATATCCGGTGTGAATTTACTTGTTTCATAGCCCCACCAATTTCCTGATCGACAATAACCGGCTTGTACTTCGTCGGCTATGATCAAGCCACCCGCTTTATGGACTAGATCAGTTGCTTGTTGCATAAATCCCGCTGGGATATCGGGTAATCCCTCGTTGGCAAGAATAGAGCAGAGAAACAAGCCAGCAAAGGGGATGTTGTTTGCTTTAAAGTCATCAATGGCAGATTGAACTTTTGTAAGATAGGTTTGCGTGAGTTCTTCATCACTTTGATCAACAATCAAAGGTCGATAGGTTTGTGGATAGGAAATACTGCGAAAATGAGGATCAGCAATAGGTCGCAAATTCATTTTCGCCACCTCTGTACTATTGCCATGATAAGTTGCGTCACTACAAATAATGCCTTTTCCGCCCGTGGCATAGCGGGCCATCATCAGTGCAATTTCACTTGCTTCTGTCCCTGAACAGGCAAACACGACCTGCTCAAGTTTATCGTGATGATAAGCTACCAGCCTTTCGGCAAAATCAATAATCCCATTGTGTAAATATCGACTATGAACATTGAGCGTTGCCATTTGCTTTGCGACAGCTGATACAACATGAGGATTGGCATGGCCAACACAAGGCACGTTGTTGTACATATCGATGTATCTTCTACCCGATTCATCGAAAAGGTAAACGCCTTCTCCTCTAACAATCTCTAGCGCAGATTGGTAAAACAGGGTTGCTTGTCCAATGAGTCGGTGGCGGCGATCTAACAATGCTGAGTTCGACATAAATAAGAGGTACCTGTTCTTTCGTGAGGCATACGATACCGGAAGCGACACTATCTTATCCAGTTCTCAAACATTCCTGCATACTTTTTTCTATCGTGGGGGCAGTCCTGAGGATATGGGTTAACAGAGTGGTAATAAATGCTTTATGATACGTTTCGAATTTTGTTTATATGATTTAAAACACTGAGAAAATTGATGCCAAGTAATAGCAGTAATAACAAACCAGAATGGTACCAGCGAGCACTAGATACCCATTGTGAAGAGCGCACAGTTGATGTTGATAATTGCAAAATTAACTATGCGACTTGGGGCGAAGTTGGAAAATTGGGTATCGTTTAAATCCATGGCAGTAATGCGAACCTCGAATGGTGGCGATTTATCGCACCTTTTCTTGCGGATCAATTTCGTGTTGCTGCTATTGACTTGTCAGGTAACGGTAATAGTGAGTGGCGTGAAAAATACACAGGCGAGCAATTTGCCAAGGAAGTTATGGCGGTTTGTGAAGCGGCTCAACTAGGTAATAAGCCCTTTGTTTTTGCTCACAGTTTTGGCGGTTTTGTTGGTCTTGAAACGGGGCACTATTTTGGCCAGCAGCTAGGCGGTATTATTTTTGGAGATTTCACCGTTCAACCGGAAGATGACTACATAGAATGGGGTTTACAAGCAGAAGAGCGGGGTGGACAGGTAGCAAGATCCACTAAAGTATATGAAGATTATAATGTTGCACTAGGGCGTTTTCGCCTTGTACCTGAACAACCCTGCCAACACCCCTGGATCGTAGACTATTTAGCCACTAAGGCCCTTCGAAAGGTCGATGGGGGATGGACGTGGAAGTTTGATCCTGGACTATTTGATTTTCTGGAAATGGGTAAAGAACAAAGTGACAAGTTTATTAAGCTTAAGTGCCGTTCTGCTTTGTTGCTTGGCGAACACAGCGCAGATGAAGGTGCCCAGAGCGCTCAGTATATGAAAGAGATTACAAAGGGGAGTCTGCCGATAATCTCGATCCCAGGCACTTATCACCATTTTATGTTTGATGAACCGATGGCAACCGTAGTCGCGATAAAGGCAATCTTACTGACGTGGGCCCAGTCAGATCTCATGTGAAACTTGTATAGACTAATGCCCCAAGATTGTTATCACAGCAAATGTAGACCATGACAGAATCAAAAGCCCCCAGGGTAAAATTGACAGAAACTTGACTCGAGTATTTTGAGACGGTGTGCCTGAGATTATAGGTGGTTCGACCCTAGAAGAATTTAATTCACTTTGAGTTCGTGAAAGCGTTTTAAGTTTTTTATCCAGATCTCTGGCCTTGGCCTTGTGGTTCTTCTTGTACTGTTCAATACCCTTCTGAATTCCTTGAGCAATGAGCTTCGTCTGTTCCTTACTTTGCCCTGGACGTTGATTACCCTTGGCGATTTTTGCTGCATCATCGACAGTCTCATTCGAACTGTCTTGTTTGTATTTTGACATCACTTACCTTCCCAGCTTATCAACTCATCTATAACGGTATTCATCAAGATATTGTCTAACCTTCGCAATACCGGTGAGCTGTTTCTGAATATCAGAAGTTTTGAAGTTCAACGCAAGCTCCTTTAGTAGGGGGGCAATACTAAGCAAGGCAGCATCCCTTACCTTTCGTCCCTCAGTTGTCATCTTAACAATTTTTCTTCTGCCACTCTCCGGGTCCGCCTCTACTGTCACTAATCCTTTCTCTTGTAGTTTTTTTAAGGTATTGGTCATCGCGCCCTTTGTTACCTGAAAGGCTGTCGATAGACGGCCGGGCGTGGCCTGCTGATCGACGCGAACAAACCAGTTGAGAACTGAGAATTGAGAGATTGTTAGCCCAGCCGGCATATTTTGCTCGAAGATTCCGCTGCTCAATTGAGAAACAATATTGATTTCATTGAAATAGCTAAAGAGTATTTCAGATTCTGATTGATGCTTTGTTTTGTTCATATGCTTTGTTTTGCCTATATGCTTGGTTTTGCCCATATCAAAGTTCACACGCAAATAGTTTGCAATTAAACAGTTTATCTATAAACTGTATATAATTGAACAGTAATAGTATCTCAAATAGGAAGAAATGCCCATGAAAATTGTTAAGTGGATTCTTGGCGTTAGTGCCAGCATCATCGTGTTGTTTGCCATAGCGAAAACTGTCGCGTCAGAAAGAGTAGAAGTGGTACAACTCTATACTGTAGATGAGCATGGTGAAACCGTCATTACACGTATTTGGGTAGTGGATCACGATGGATGCCAATACTTAAGAGTGGGTGTAGGAGGGTCAGGTTGGTTTACAAGGCTGTTAGTCAATGAATCGATAAAACTCACTCGGGGCGACATAACGAAAACTTACACAACGCAGAATCGGCCTGATAAAAGCAAATTGATCAACGAACTAATGCAGGAAAAATATACCTGGGGTGATACCTTCTTCGCGACTTTATTTGGCGGGAGAGAAGGTTCTATTCCTATTGAATTGCATGAGGTGACTGATTGAATTTGACAAGCTTGTTTTTAGCGCCCTTTGGTAGAGGGCGTCCTGGGTAGATGACATTAGATGATTGTGCAGATTGACGTTTTCTTTTCAAACTGTACTAATGGCGAAATGCCTTAGTCAGGAAGGAATGAAATCGTGGACCAACAGACAACTGTACTCATTGGCGTAGGGGTATATTTGGCGCTGATGTTGATTGTTGGCATCTTTGCCGCAGGTCGTACTCACGATGCAACTGATTTCATGGTGGCGGGGCGTAACTTAAACCTACCCATGTCCACTGCCACGATCATGGCAACCTGGATTGGTGGTGGATCGATCTTAGGCGCCGCCGGTGCTGCACATCAAGATGGCTTTCTGGGTGTTATCGCTGACCCTTTTGGCACCACCTTAGGACTGGTTATCATTGGTCTTTTTGTTGTGCGCATTATCCGTCGTCTAAAGCTGATGACGAATATTCAATTTTTCGAAATGCGCTATGGCAAGCTCGCAGGATTTATAGCCTCCGTGGGCTATTCAATGTCTAATGTCGGTTGGGCGGGTGCCCTGATGGTTGCATTTGGGGTGATGCTTGAATCCTTAACGGGCTTTCCACTTGAAACTGGCATTATTGCAGGTGCTGCCATTATGCTCGTTTATACGACTGCAGGTGGTATGTGGGCGGTGGCCATGACAGATTTTGTCCAGATTTTCATCATCATCATCGGGCTTTTCATCTTGCTTATCGTGGTATTGATAAATTTTGGTGGCGTTAGTGCAATCTGGGCAGATATACCCGAGGGTAACTTCCGCATGATACCAACAGAACAGACAGGTCTGGCGTGGCTTGACTATTTACGCGCTTGGCTGATCATTAGTTTAGCCGATGCTGGCAGTCAAAGCTTAATGCAACGAGGTCTTGCCGCTCGGAATGAGAGGACTGCACAAAACGCATTTTATTTTGCCGCCATTGGTTACATAACTCTCGGTATGATTCCTGTCATTCTGGGCATCATTGCCGCGGTTTATCTGCCCGTCATGGATGATCCAGAGAGTGTCATCATCGTACTGGCGCAAGAAAACCTGCATCCCATTCTATTAGCCATATTTGTGGGAGCGATTTTGTCCGCCGTTATGTCGAGTGCAGATAGTTCCCTTTTAGCCGCGTCCAGCATCATCACAACCAATATGTTGCCCTATCTTGGGTTCAAGCTTAGTCCCAAAGGACACCTTCGGGCGCTGCGCATTGCTATTCCTGTGCTAGGAATTATGGCCGCTTTTATTGCACTGGAAGTACAAGCTGTCTATGCGCTTGTGTTGGATGCCAATGTGATGGTGCTTGCCGCACTTGCGGTGCCGTTTGTACTGGGTATCTGGTGGAAAAAAGCCAATCCCTATGGCGGCCTTGCTGGTATGTTTGCCGGTCTCGCCACCTGGCTTTTTGTGATTAACGTTTATGAGGATCTTCCAAGTGATCTGATAGGTTGCATTGCTTGCCTTGTCACTATGCTAATTGTCACGCCGCTAACTCAAAAATTGAGTCCACCTCGACGGCTTGTGGATATCGATGGCAATGAAGTTCCACTTAGCAATCGCTTAGGTACATTGAAGATATTTAGGTGAGGGATATCGGATCAAAAATATCTCACGCTTACAAGATAAAAATGGCGATCGGACGCACTACAACAAGAATTGATTGTTAGAAGAATAAGTTTCGGCGTGTTCAGGGGCTAATAGGTCACAGTCTCATTTTGTACTGGTTATGGCCGCTATAACAACTTTATATGAATGTACTCCCGACACCTGATCTCAGAAAATGATAAAATTCCGAATATAATTCACTAAGACGACATCACCATGCAGATGAACCAAACCCACCGCAAGTCGCTGCCGGGCACCGATCTTGACTATTTTGACACTCGATCAGCTATAAACTCAATTAAAGCGGGTGCTTACGAAAAACTTTCTTATACCGCCAGAGTGTTAGCAGAAAATCTTGTGAGGCGATGTGATCCTGCTGTGCTGACAGACTCACTGAAACAAATTATCGAAAATAAACGAGAATTGGATTTTCCTTGGTTTCCTGCTCGGGTCGTGTGCCACGATATTCTGGGGCAGACGGCGCTTGTAGACCTCGCGGGGCTTCGTGATGCCATTGCATCGAAAGGCGGGGACCCATCTGCCGTAAACCCTGTTGTACCGACGCAACTTGTAGTCGATCATTCACTGGCTGTAGAACATGGCGGTTTTGAAAAAGATGCCTTTGAGAAAAATCGAGCGATTGAAGATCGTCGAAATGAAGATAGATTTCATTTTATCAACTGGACAAAAACAGCTTTTGAAAATATAGACGTGATCCCGCCGGGCAATGGCATACTCCACCAAATCAACTTGGAAAGAATGTCTCCGGTCATTCAGGTACAAAGAGACCAAGTGCAAAGAGATCAGGGGCAGCATGATGTTGCCTTCCCTGACACCTTAGTAGGCACTGATAGTCATACGCCGATGGTAGATGCTTTAGGCGTTATCGCGATTGGTGTGGGCGGACTCGAAGCAGAAAGCGTGATGTTAGGCCGCGCCTCCTACATGCGCTTGCCGGATATTATCGGTGTAGAGCTGAAAGGAAAACCGCAACCTGGCATTACCGCCACTGATATTGTTTTGACATTAACCGAATTTTTGAGAGCTGAAAAAGTTGTTTCGAGCTATCTTGAGTTTTATGGCGAAGGGACTAAGCATCTCACGCTCGGTGATCGCGCCACCATTTCTAATATGACACCAGAATTTGGTGCCACCGCTGCCTTGTTTTACATTGATGAACAAACCATCGATTACTTAAGAGTTACGGGTCGCGAAGACAAGCAAATTGATCTTGTTGAAAAATATGCCAAGACAGCAGGATTATGGGCAGATGATCTTGAGTCAGCCCAATATGAGCGCACCCTAAGCTTTGATTTATCCGTTGTCACTAGAAGCATTGCTGGCCCTTCTAATCCCCATAATCGAGTGCCAGTATCAGAACTGGCAGCAAGGGGTATCAGTGGTAAGGTAGAAGATGTCCCTGGACAAATGCCTGATGGCGCGGTCATTATCGCCGCCGTCACAAGTTGCACTAATACCAGTAACCCACGGAATATGATTGCAGCAGGCTTGATCGCACGTAACGCCAATACCCTTGGTTTAAAGCGTAAAGATTGGGTAAAGACATCTCTCGCTCCAGGGTCTAAGGCCGTCAAGTCCTACCTAGAGGAGGCGGGGCTTTTATCAGAATTAGAAACCCTTGGCTTTGGTATCGTCGCTTTTGCTTGTACCTCTTGCAATGGTATGAGTGGTGCGCTCGACCCGAAAATAAAAAAGGAAATTAATGATCGCAAACTTTATAGCACGGCGGTTTTATCGGGTAATCGAAATTTCGACGGCCGAATTCATCCGCACGCCGATGAAGCCTTTCTCGCTTCACCTCCACTGGTGATAGCCTATGCCATTGCTGGGACAATTCGCTTTGATATTGAACGGGATATCCTTGGGCTTGATCAAAATGGGGAACCCGTTCGGCTAAAAGACATCTGGCCAACAGATGAAGAAATTGATCAGGTTGTTCGAAAAAGTGTTTTGCCAGATCAGTTTCGCAAGGTTTATGATCCGATGTTTCTGAGGGTAAAAGATGTTACAGAGCAGGTTGATCCATTATACGATTGGCGGCCACAGAGCACCTATATCCGTCGTCCGCCTTATTGGGAAGGCGCACTTGCCGGAGAGCGCACGTTGAAAGGAATGCGCCCACTAGCGGTGCTTGGAGACAATATCACTACAGATCATCTATCGCCTTCAAATGCGATTATGCTGGATAGCGCGGCTGGAGAATATCTCTTTAAAATGGGTTTGCCAGAAGAAGATTTTAATTCCTACGCGACTCACCGAGGTGATCATCTGACCGCCCAACGAGCCACTTTTGCCAATCCTCGCCTTAAGAACGAAATGGTCAAAGACAATGGTCAAGTCCAAGAAGGCTCGCTGACACGCATTGAACCAGAGGGTAAGGTCTCAAGAATGTGGGAGGCGATTGAAACCTATATGGAAAGAAAGCAACCATTAATTATTGTGGCTGGCGCAGATTATGGGCAAGGATCTTCGCGAGACTGGGCTGCAAAAGGTGTTCGTCTTGCAGGGGTTGAGGTGATTTTGGCTGAAGGATTTGAACGGATACACCGAACCAATTTGGTGGGGATGGGCGTATTACCGTTGGAATTTAAAACAGGTGAAAACAGAAAAACCTATGCCGTTGATGGCAGTGAAACTTTTGATGTTATCTTCGGCATAGCGGGCAAACCAAGCCCCGGTTCATCTTTGATCGTAAACATGACGAAGGCTAATGGGGAGTCTGTCGAAATCCCCGTTACCTGCCGGCTTGATACGGCAGAAGAAGCTTCAATTTATGAAGCCGGTGGCGTGTTGCAAAGATTTGCTGAGGACTTTTTGGCTGGTACGGCGTAAGAGGAGCTACAATTAATGGATCAAACACAAAAAATGGATCAATTACCTCAAATTAGAATCCCGGCAACTTATATGCGGGGTGGAACGAGTAAAGGTGTTTTCTTTAATCTCGAAGATTTACCAAAAGCTGCTCAGCTCCCCGGAAAAGCAAGAGACGCTTTACTGTTGAGAGTAATCGGATCTCCTGATCCATATGAGAAACAAACAGATGGTATGGGGGGCGCGACTTCCAGTACCAGTAAGACTGTTATCGTGTCAAAAAGTGAGAGACCGGATCATGATGTTGATTATTTGTTTGGTCAGGTTTCTATCGATCAACCATTTGTTGATTGGAGCGGTAATTGCGGGAATCTTTCTGCCGCTGTCGGACCTTTCGCCATTATGACCGGAATGCTTGATAAGCAAAAACCCCCCCAAAATGGCATAGCAGAGGTGCGCATCTGGCAAGACAATATCGAGAAAACTATTGTTGCCCATGTGCCAATGAGCAATGGCGCGCCGCAGGAGACAGGTGACTTTGAACTTGACGGGGTTACTTTTCCTGCTGCAGAAGTAAAGATTGATTTTATGGCACCTGCTGATGGTGGCTCAGATAGTGGTAATGAAGCCTCATTGTTTCCCACTGGCAATCTAGTCGATAAGCTAAAAGTACCCGGCCTTGGAACACTGAAAGCGACGATGATCAATGCGGGGATTCCTACAATTTTTATCAATGCCAAGGACATCAATCGCAAAGGCGCGGAGCTACAAGGCGATATAAATGGTGATCCTGATGCCCTCGAAATGTTTGAGAAAATTCGTGCTCATGGTGCAGTTCAAATGGGTTTGATTAATCACATTGATGAAGCGGCAAGCCGTCAACATACGCCAAAGGTGGCCTTTGTTGCGGAAGCATCTGACTATGTGTCATCAAGTGGTAAAGCAATAAGTCATAAAGATATCGATTTGCAAGTCAGGGCGATGTCCATGGGCAAACTTCATCACGCCATGATGGGGACCGCTGCAGTTGCTATTGGAACAGCGGCAGCGATACCTGGCACCTTAGTGAATATAGCCGCCGGTGGCGGGAAACGCACTTCGATAAATTTCGGGCACCCCTCTGGAACATTGCGGGTAGGTGCAGAGGCAGATGATGCTAATGGACAATGGGATGTACTTAAAGTCAGTATGAGTCGAAGTGCACGAGTCTTGATGGAAGGGTGGGTTCGAGTCCCTGGTGATGTGTTCTCAAAGCTTTAGGGCCAAAGCTTTAGGGTCAAATCTTTAGATTCAAAGTGCTAGCTCGGCGATTTTTTTAACCCTCTCATCATCAGAACCCAAGTATTCGATAATCGTCGCCGTTATCCGCGTCAAGTCAATTGTGCCAGCCTCAGTCATTGCTTCAAGGTCAGCCCAATCTTTTGTACGATCAAAAAATACTTTCAAGACCGCTATATCGTGACAGGACAGAAAGGGAATTGACTCATTGGCAAAATTCTCCCATCTGCACCTCAGTGCCATTTCTTTATGCAATTTGGTGGTATTGAGGAAGATGTCGATGGGTGTCTTTTCCCACCATACTCTTACTTGGCCTTCCTTTTGAGCCATTTTTAGGTCTTTCTTTGTCCACCTGATAAAAGAAGGCAAGTCTTCAAATACTTGCTCAGCATTTTCAACACCGACAAAAATGTTGATATCAATGTCAACTGTGCCGCGAGCTTGCTCAGTGCACCATGCTAAAGCCAGCGCCCCTCCAAAGGCATGAGGGATTTCTACCGAGCGAAGTTCCCTATGTAAACTTACGATTTTTTCGGTTAGCGGAATCATTTTGTAGATCCAGATGAGTCGATAATAGGATATCGGAGCTGTTTTCGATGGCGTGCGGGAAATTCTGCTGCGAGATCAAGCACTTCCTCTAACTCTTTTCCTCGGGGGTTGTCCTCATCACCTCTCATTCTTGTTGAGAGTAAAAAATCTACTGAGAATTTGCAGGCGTGAATGATGCGCAAAAAAGTTGTTGTTGAGGGTGTTTTTTTACCGCTTTCATAAGCCAATATTGTCGAGTGAGATGTCCCCACTGCTTTGGCGAGCTGGCGAGAAGACATGCCGGATTTCTTCCTAGTGTAAGCCAGTAGTTTGGCGATTTTTTCTGTGTAACGTTGATGTTGATTATCTTCCATTCATGTATGGTACCCGATTGGATACCAGAACAAAAGGTAAAAATGCTCGTCAGAGGGAGCCTTGCAGAAAGCGCATCTTAACAAAGATTTATACTAACTTAATGAACCTTTCTTATTTCTTAATAAGATATTCATAGGTGATGCCTAGAATTCGCCCCAATATTAATGAGAGGTGAATCATGCGTTTAACCAAACCAGTTTTAAGCTCCATTGCTATGGCCCTTCTTCTTACCGGCTGTAGTGGTGGTAGTTCAGTTAACATTGCACCTTCGACTATTGATAATTCGGTCGATAATTCTACAAGCACTAATCCCACCGTAACCACAACAAACCCATGTGCGTCTTATGTCAATACGGCAGGTCAAATGATACAAGGCGAATTCAACAGTCAAGACTGTACGTACCCTCCGTCTTTTGTTGATGCAGGCAATAATCTATTGGTCGATATGCTTATCCCGGCTTTAGATGCAGAGGGTGTTCACATATTTCAAGGTAGTTTATTTGTGGGTAAAACTTTTGATACCGATGAAGCGCTTCAAACGGCTGGCATCCAAAAGGGTGGAGATGGGCCTAGTTTAACGATAGAAGCAGGTACGACATTGGCCTTTACCTCTAATAGTGATTTTCTTATTGTTAATCGTGGTTCACAGATATTTGCTGTTGGGACAGAGACTGCCCCCATTACCTTTACATCTGTTTCAGATATTGAAAGTACTCGTGCTGCAGCGCCTTCAATTGCTTTTGATGCCGTACAACAATGGGGTGGCATGGTCATTATTGGTTTTGGTGTGACAAACAAATGTGCGTACACAGGCAGTATTGCAACAGATGACCTTGCAACCAGTGATTGCCATGTTGATGCAGAGGGTGCGGCTGGACTAGATGAGTCTCAATACGGTGGTGCTAACAACGATGATAGTTCGGGTCGCTTAGAGTATGTGGTAGTTAAGCATCCTGGTGCTCAGGTTGCCAATGGTGATGAGCTAAACGGTATCTCTTTCGGTGCTGTTGGAAGAAACACGATTGTAGAAAACCTTGAAGTGTATTCTACCTTTGATGACGGCATCGAAATGTTTGGTGGTGCCGTTAACTTTAAAAATTATGTGGCACTTTATGTCCGTGATGATGCGATTGATATTGATGTAGGCTGGTCAGGCACGATTACCAATGCCTTGGTTATCCAATCAGAAACTGATGGTAACCACTGCATAGAAGCCGATGGTATAGGCTCTTTTTCTAGTCAGACGGGTTCTGAGATTGAAGCAATCATTGCTCAAGGAATTAATAGCCGCCCAACCATTAATAACCT
Organism: Pseudomonadales bacterium; assembly: GCA_016763855.1. Taxonomy (GTDB): domain Bacteria; phylum Pseudomonadota; class Gammaproteobacteria; order Pseudomonadales; family Azotimanducaceae; genus JAHRVQ01. Next base: position 7,351 of record JAESSY010000207.1, on the reverse strand, counting down.
AACTTGCATCACGTCTGCCAATAGTGCAGCAACGGCCACCCACGATCCGGGTGCTGGATGGCGGTTTAGAGAAGGTATCTTTGCGACAGTTAACGATTCTATGATGATCGCCGCCTTTAGTAATGACGATATAGACTCAACAAACTATTGCCTACGCATAGACAATCGTTCGCAACAGGCTGCACAAGATGGTGATTTAGCCCTTAATTCAGTGATTTTCTCTTGCGTTGATAAGACTCGCGGCAATGCTTTACCCAATGGTACAAGTACTGAAGATTTTGCCATCGCAAGCGGCAATCAATTTGCAACAACTGTCGCAAATGATGATGTAACGGCAAATTCAAACACGGCGCTTGTACTGCTTGAAGGTACGCCTTCAATTTATTCAGTCGATTTTGCGAGCATGATTGTTGATGGTGTATCACCTACATCAGATACTCCTCAATCTGGCGCTTCCTTCATTGGCGCGTTGAGCTTAGGTGAAAGTGATTGGACTGCAGGTTGGACTTACGGCATTCACGCTGGTGCCCGTGCAGTTGATGCCGACGGTAACGATATTTCATTGTGGTTCGAGTAAGCCCTAGGTATCAATAAAGGAGTAATGGTATGAACCATAAGATGGGTGTTAGTTATTTTGCAATTGTTCTTGGGTTGGGTAATTTTTGTGTTGATGCCAGCGCTGAAATAGAAGAAGTCGTTGTTAAGGGACGCTTGCAGAGTGCTGCGCAAGCCCTCGCCAATGAACGTATGAATGAAGGATCGGTAACCGATCTGCTTGGTGAAGAAATGATTTCTCGTACGGGTGATTCTACGGTTGCGGCAGCTTTACGTCGAGTCTCTGGTTTATCGCTAGTAGGCGGTAAGTTTATTTATATCAGAGGGCTCGGTGAGCGCTATTCCAGCACGACCTTAAATCACGCGACCATACCCTCACCTGATCTGAGTCGTAATGTCATTCCCTTGGATATCTTCCCGACATCCATTGTTAATTCTCTCTCCGTGCAAAAATCTTACTCTGCCGATCGCTCTGCTGCTTTTGGCGCTGGTTTGATAGATATTCGTACAAAGGGCATTCCCGATAGTTTTACCTATTCAGTAGAATTGACGGGTGGATATAACTCAGAAAGCACTGGGGATTTACTCAGCTATCAAGGCGGTAACGATGATGTTTGGGGAAAAGACGATGGCACGCGCGCGTTATCTAATAATATCACCCAGAGTATTCAACGATTCAAAGGTGCACTAGATACCCAATCCATTCTTAACGCCTTAAGAAAAGAAGGTGATACAAACGCGACTTTTGCCGATGCGCAAGCGTTAAATCGTAGCTTAGCTTTAGACCTAAACCGTGATATTTCTCTGAAGGCTTTGAGTAAGAGCCCCGATTGGGGTGTTAGAGGGAATATTGGTAATAATTTTTATCTCAGTGATGATTGGGAAACCGGTTTTTTGGTTAGTGGTGGTTATGGTTCAAAGACGCGAAATACATCTGCGATTGCACGAGATTTTAGTTTTCCTGAGCAACGTTTTGAAAAGGAAAGTGAGACTACTCGGTCAGTGGATGTGAATGCGAGTATCAATCTTGGTCTGCGCTACACCGATGATCATGAGATCGCAGCAATGTCACTTTTTATACGCAGTACCGATGATGAAGTCGCGGTCATTGATTTTTTCAATGAGAATAGAGAGAAATCTGATGGCATTGGCTTCAGTGACACTCGAATCAAGTTCGAAGAAAGAAAGATGGTCGTGAACCAGGTGAATGGTACACATTATTTAGGAGAATCCACCCGAAGCCTGATACCTTGGGTATCCTTGGATTGGTTGCCTGAAAAATTTCAAGTCAATTGGCAGTATTCAAAATCGAATGCGGCAACATCTATACCTAACGAGGTCAAACTATCTTCCGTCACAAAAACAGAACCGCTTACTGGTGTTGTTCTGGCGAGTAATATTGTGATTGACAGTGCAGCAGCGGATTATCGATTTACTGACTTGGATGATGAAGTAATCCACTATTCCTGGGCATTTATTTTACCCATTGAAACAGCAAACGCGACATTGGAATTAAGTGGTGGTGCTGGTCACATGCAAAAGATAAGAACTTATCGCCAGTCGCAATTTAGTTTAGGTGCGTTGCGAGTGAGCAGTTTGGATGTCTTGTCTGGCGGTTTTAGCGATGTCTTTTCTGATGCTAATATTTTAAGTGATGAAAATGAATTTCTCTTTGATCTAACGGGCACTAATAACCAAAGCTATATCGCGGTTAATATCGTTGATAGTGCATTTGGTAAACTCGACTGGACATTGAATGATACTTGGCGGGTTTCTGCTGGAGTTCGTTGGGAGTCGTACATCCAAGTAGCGCTAGATTGGAATATATATGGGTATTCCGTTACGAGCCCTCAGATATCGAATGATCTCGAAGTCTTAAAAAATAGTACCTTTACCTCAGATGAGTACTATCCGGCGGTGGCATTAACTTATATGACAGATTGGTGGGCTGAAGTTTTCCAGTTGAGGTTTGCTTGGAGTGAAACCGTTATACGCCCAGATTTACGCGAAATTACAGACGCGAGTTACATTGATCCAAGAACCGGTTATCTTACCGATGGCAACCCCTCTGTAAAACCTGCTGACATGGTCAATTTTGACCTACGTGCCGAATGGTTTTTTGCTGACGATGCAACCTTTAGTGTGACAGGATTTTACAAAGAGATTGATAACCCAATTGAATTCTTTGAATCTGCCGCTAGTGATACCAACCGAGCCCGTGAAATAGTTAATGCAGCATCGGGTGAGCTTTATGGTATTGAAGTTGAAGGTATGAAGAATTTGAATTTTCTGGGTGAATTTGGCGAATCTTTTTTTGTTCAATCGAACTTCACCATTCAGGAAACTGAGCTTGTCGCGGGGGAGGAAGCTGATGCTCCGACGAACAGTGTTCGACGATTGGCAGGTGCTTCTGACTACGTTATTAATTTTTTAGTTGGTTTTGACTCATTAAATGGAGAGCATTCAGCCACGCTCGCATACAATATATTCGGTGAGCGTTTGTTCTCAGCAGGCAGAAACGGCGCGCCAGATTCTTTCGAGCAACCTTTTCAGTCTTTAGATCTTACTTACAGCTGGTATCCTAGTGAAACAATAAAATTAAAGCTTTCCGCGAAGAACTTGCTTAATGATGCTGTGGTTATTAAAAGAGAGGGTGTTAATGTTTTTGAAGAATATCCTGGGATTTCGTCATCAATGACCTTTGTGTGGGCGTTATAGGGATGATTTATGCCTATAAATTCTATGGAATATGGGATAGTAGTCGAAATAAGACAATGCTCTCGTCAGCCTAAACAGGCTCGCGAGAGCGCATCGTGTTTGCCAAGTTTTCGAGTAGTACTTCCGTATCTTTCCAACCGATACAAGCATCAGTGATACTTTGACCGAAAGTCTCGGCTTTGCCATTGACCAATTTTTGATTACCCTCTTCAATAAAACTTTCGACCATGACGCCAAATATCGGAGAGTTCTCGCCCATGAGTTGCTCGCAAATATTGTCACATACAAGCAGTTGCCGCTTAAACTGTTTAAGGCTATTGGCGTGACTGAAGTCAATCATGATTTTTGAATTCACGTTTTTGCCTTTCAGTAATGCGCTTATTTCTTCAACATTAGCGACATCATAGTTAGGTTCTTTTCCGCCGCGTAAAATGATGTGACAATCTTTGTTCCCCGTTGTTTGCACAATCGCAGAATGACCAAATTTTGTAACAGATAAAAAGTGATGGGGAGAACTTGCGGCACCAATGGCATCAACCGCAATTCGGATATTTCCGTCTGTCCCGTTCTTAAACCCTACGGGGCATGAGAGCCCAGAAGCTAATTCTCGATGGACTTGAGATTCTGTTGTACGCGCACCGATTGCCCCCCAACTCATGAGATCTGCCAAATATTGAGGTGTAATCATATCCAGGAATTCACCCGCCGTTGGGAGGCCTATCTCGTTGATATCGACCAATAACTTTCTTGCCTGTTTCAAACCATCATTGAGCTTAAAGCTGTTATCCATGTACGGATCATTTATGAGCCCTTTCCAACCTACCGTAGTCCGTGGCTTCTCAAAATAGACTCGCATGATGATTTCAAGTTGATCTTGGTATTTTTCACGCAAAGGCAATAAACGATTCGCATACTCTAAGGCCGCATCAGTGTCGTGGATTGAGCAAGGTCCGATTACAACGACCAGCCTGTCATCCTTACCGGACAATATATCTTGTATCGCACGTCGACCCTGCACGACGGATTTAGTGGCTGCTTTGTTTGATGGATACTTTTCCATTAGCGCGATGGGTGGTAATAACTCTTTGATTTTATCGATGCGAACATCGTCTGTTTGGTAGGGCATACTGACAACTTTACTTAATAGAATAATAAGCGCGAGTATAGAGGAATACGGTCAGAATGAAACTAGGGCGTAAGTAGTTTGAAGCGGCTTGCGCGAGATAGATTTTTATTCTTTATAAGGGCGCTTCTTTAACAGTTCTTGCAGAGCAGTGGCTATCTCAGCTAGCCAGACAATCGGCCGAGGAGTTGCTCTATTTCTCTTACTGCATTGCTGATTTCATCAGCGGATTGTAGAAAATACTTCGATGACTCATTGGTTTTGCTGGCAATGCCGGCGATGTTGTTAATATTGCCGTCCATTTCCACTATCGTTACAGTTTGTTTCACTGCGGCGCTCGCAATTTGCGTGTTGAGTTCGCGGATTTTTGAAACTGAATCAGCAATTGCACTAACCGCGTCGCTTGTAAAACCAGCTTGTTCTAGACTGGTTTTGATACTGGAATTGCCTCGGCTTATTGAACTCACTGCCTTTTTTGAGCCTTCTTGCAACTGGGTAATCATCTGTTGAATCTCATCCGTTGATGCTTGCGTTCTACTGGCAAGTGTTCTGACCTCATCAGCGACAACTGCAAATCCACGACCCTGCTCACCTGCCCTTGCTGCTTCAATCGCTGCATTGAGCGCTAATAGGTTGGTTTGATCCGCGATTCCCCGAATGACATCCAGAACGCCGCCAATATTTTGGCTGTCTGACTCTAAGTTGGTGACAACGGTTGATGCAGTTGCAATTTCAGATGCTAATTGCTCAACGGAGTTCATGTTATCTGAAATGACGCTTTGCCCTTTGAGTGCATCCTCTTCTGTCTTCTCTGCTCCTGAAACAGTAGTCTCTGCTAGATTGGCAACCTCTTGTGCTGCTGTCGTCATTTGAACCATGGCCGTAGATATTTGTTCGATTTCAGAATTTTGTAATGCTATTTGATCTCGCGTCTGACCTGAAAGGTTTTTTAGGCCGTCAGCGGTATCAACCAATTGCTTAACCTTAGATGCTGCTTGTTTAAGAGATTTTTCAAGATGGGCAACAAAAAGATTGAAGGAAGTGGTGATTTTACCAATTTCATCGCTAGTATTTTCTGGGAGTCGTTTTGACAGATTCCCCTCTCCTTTTGCAATATCATCCATGGCCTGACTCAGCTCATTAAGTCGGTTTGAGATCTGTTTTTTGAATAAATAGGAGAGAACCGCAAGGGCAATAAAGAGAGACAAAAACACCACCGCAGTGATTTTTGTACCAAGCGTGCTACCGGCGGCTATCATCGCATCCACAGGCACTTGAACTTCAAGTACACCTCTTAAGTCATTTAACTTCCAGTCATTCTTTGGTGTATCGATATGGTTGTTGTGGCAGTTTACACAGCCTTGTGCGCTCATCGTGTCTGCAATGGCGACCCGTAGAACCTGTTTCCCATCTATTTCTTCTGTTCGGGAAAAAATTTCATTATGGTTTTGATTCAGCACTTTCCATGCTTCCTGTCCGAAGCTGTCAATACGGCGCTGACTACGGTTGGGGAAAGGGAAGGGGCTGTAGAGCTCTAGATCTATAACACCTTTACTTGAAAGTACACTCCCTAATTCATGAATAAAAGTGGCTGGCAGAGGAATTCTTGAAGCATCATCTGCATGGTCGTAGTGTGGCTCTAACGTAGAATTCGCTAAAACCTTTTTGATTACATTTTTTGTGTAATAACTCCGTATTGCCTTGTATTGTTGCGCGGTGCTTGTTGCGGATACCAAAGCACTTTCAATTACATTATCTTTAGTAATCGAAGGAATGTAGATGCCGAGCCCAATAGCAGCTAAAACAAAAATAACGATTAACGGCGCGAATAGTTTTACAAACAAACTGGTTTTGAATAGATTTAGCATGGTAATTCTCCACAGCAGTTTAAACACTGCTGCTGTCTAAGTACTGCCGTTTAAGGTTTTTCGTGTATCTGTTAAGCCTAGTCAAGTTTCTACGATATGCACGAAAAACACCCACTATCCCCCTGAATGATGGGAAAGTTGGCGAAAGTTGGGGTCAGAGCGAAAGTTGGGGTCAGAGTAAAACTACGATAATATATTGTTAGGTATTGAAAAAAAATTCAATCTTCAGTCGCATCTTCATCCATCGCCACCTTTTTTAAAGCAGATACTTGTTCGCGAAACTCCTTGTTTCCCAAAACTATCCCTTTTTGTGCAGAGTGGCGAATATTCTCAAGCTCGTCTTCATCCATCGGTGACGCAAGCAATTCTCGGTAACATTTTTGTCTTTCCTCACTATTCTGACCTAGGGAAAGATACGCTGAATGTGGGTGCCAGAGCTTTGAGGTTTTGCCAAAAGCAGAACTTTGATAGCTCGACCATTTATATTCTTCTGGCTTTTTTACCATGCCAGCACGTACGGGATTCATCTCGATATATTTTTGGCAATTAATTAGGTATTTATTATTCTGAACAATGTGTGCTTTGTACCTTCCCTCAAATAAAGTACCTGTTCGCTGATAACGTTGATTAAAATATCGAACATAATAGCGGCCCACGTATTGTATTGCTGGAGCGATAGAATTTTTGATGCTAGGAGTTACCAACAAATGAATATGATTCGTCATAAACACCCAAGCGTGGATAGAAATCTGGTATTTTTCTGCTGCTTCCCATAGCCAGTTTGCATAGGCGGCCAGATCCGAATCAGAGGCAAAACACACCTGGCGGTTGTTGCCGCGTTGGATTACATGTTGTGGAAAATTAGCCGGACAAAATCGACGTTGGCGAGCCATATGAGTACCTCAAATCAAAAAGGAGCAAGAAGAAATATATCGCTTATGTTCAGTGGTTTTGTATGCCTAAGATATAGGCTTTTGCCCTTATTGATGTGTGGATATAGCTTCGCTGCGGATAGGCAAGTGATCACAGAGGTAGGATATATAGTAACGAGGGGTTTTCGTGGATTTACTCTGACCCCCTATTTCCT
>JAESSY010000206.1 GCA_016763855.1 Pseudomonadales bacterium | reverse complement strand
GGCATTGCTTCGGGGTGAGCCGCATAATGAGAAACCCATCAACATTTATCAGTTGGCTTTGATATGAAAGTTAACGGGACAGCAATGAGTTCAAGTCAGAATTAGAAGTGCAGCGCGAGGGAGTATGTCCTCATTCAAAGCTGGCTTCAGAGTTTTTTGAAGTCCACTTCAAATTGACCTTCAACGGGGAAAGCCAGAAAAAGTTTAGTTGCGGGATAACTGATTTTCAGAAGCTGGATAAATTCCGCCCTCTTTTGTTCAGACATCTGAAATCCAAAGTAGACTGCCTTAAGCTCTTGTGGCTCGAACGGGAGATCCAGATGCCAGTCTTCAATGTCCTCTCCACAATCCAATTCATCTTCTCTAAAAACTTTGACATTTCTCCACTCTTTTTCACTTGCTGATGACCTTGGTCTGCTTAAGAGCCTATCATCGAAAGTGTCGATAACGTCAGCTTTTTTAATGCCCACTAGATCATCAACTTGCTCCTTGACGCTGGTCAGGTGTGATCTGAACGAATGATATTCTACTGGTTTTGAGTCGGCTAAAATCCCCTCAGTTGAAAATTTTAATGCCATGCCGCGATGATTGTCAGCATAGAGGCTCCATGATAAGAGATCTTTGTTCGTTTCTGAAAGGCAGAGTATACGAACGTTTTCGATCAGTCGCTTCCAAACAGTCACGATTTTTTTGAGTTTCTCTGCCAAAGTTTCAGGCGTAGGAGCAAGTAGTTCCTTTAGGGCTTCGAAGGCTTCCATTTCGTCATTAAAACGATCTTCCGAGCGCCAACGTCGTATGGCCTTAAACAGAGGATGGTCTACATTTCCTTTGGGAAGATCTCTTGAGAATATCATTGCGACTGCGGCTTTAAGCATCGCGTCATTGATGGTTATATGATCGAAATCAAGCTTAGGATCATGTTTTACAGCCCAGGGCTCATCAAAGAGTTCTGGTGAGCTCCATCGTAAGCAACTGTTGTTAAGAATCAATTCTGCGGTTTCAGCTGACGCATATTTTGTGAGTGTTTCTGGCAATTCACTAATTCCTTTTATCCAGGGTGAGTAACATCCATATTTAAACATGTACTACATCCATTGAGTCTAGCAAAAAAAAGGAAATTTGCAGGTGAAGGTGACGGATTTGCTACAAGAGATAGCTTGTGACTAAATGGTGCTAGAAATTAAATAACGGGAGTTGAACTATGGGACCACTTTTGGGTATCAAAATAATCGAGTTAGCCGGTATTGGGCCGGGTCCATTCTGCGGCATGTTGTTAGCAGATATGGGTGCCGAAGTGATAAGAATTGATCGTTCCAAGGGTGGTTCGAAGCGCTTTCCCGATGTTCTCACTCGTGGACGTCAATCCATAGCGGTAGATCTAAAAAGTGAAGCTGGAAAAGCGGTTGTGTTGAAGCTATGTGAGAGCGCGGATGCGCTTTTTGAGGGCTTTCGTCCGGGTGTGACAGAGAGATTGGGGCTGGGACCCGATGAATGTATGAAGGTCAATAAAGCGCTTGTTTACGGCAGGATGACGGGTTGGGGCCAGGATGGGCCCATGGCCCAAACAGCGGGTCATGATATTAACTATATTGCGCTATCTGGTGCGTTAAGCGCTATCGGTCCGAAAGGAGAAAAACCCGTTCCACCACTCAACTTAGTGGGTGACTTTGGTGGAGGAGGGATGCTTTTAGCCTTCGGAATGGTCTGCGCAATATTGGAAGCAAAATCTTCCGATAAAGGGCAAGTCGTTGATACAGCTATGGTGGATGGCGCGGCAACCTTAATGTCTATGTTCTATACCATGACAGCGGCGGGTATGTGGAAGCCTGAGAGAGGCTCAAACATGTTAGACGGCGGCGCGCACTTTTATGATACTTACGAAACAAAAGAGGGTGAATATATTTCGATTGGTTCCATCGAGCCGCAGTTTTATGCACTTTTGATAGAAAAAGCGGGTCTGGATAGCGAAGAATATTCTGCTCAGATGGATAGATCTCGTTGGCCGGAATATAAATCAAAGCTTGAGGCGGTCTTTAAAGAGAAGACCCGAGCAGAGTGGTGTGAGTTAATGGAGGGCACAGATGTATGTTTTGCCCCTGTTTTGTCTTTGACGGAGGCAGCGGAACATCCTCATAACAAACATAGAGCGACCTTCGTGGAAAGTGATGGGATGTTACAGCCCGCCCCAGCACCTCGATTTAGCCGTACACAGCCAGAACTTGGCGTGCCTTCACGAATACCAGGAGAAGATTCACAAAATGTGTTGAAAAGCGCAGGATTTAGTGACGATGAGATCCAATCTTTGATTGAGTCAGGGGCAGTAAGCGCTTGCTGAAATGGGCCGCAGGTGCAGAAAGTCACTAAGAATCAGAGGCTTTCAGCACCTTCATAACGCGAAATGTCATGTTTAATTCTTAACTAATAGGGTTTTTCGACTAAAATTAGCACTTTAACCATTTTCTTTTTAAGTTTTTCCTGTAGAATTGCGCCCCTCCAAAGTTGGCTCAGACCTGACGATATCCATATGGTCTGCTAGGCTAATTGTTGTAAGGAGAGGTCAATTGCCCTCGTTGGTAAGTCGCCGCATAGGTCAGTAGTCTCGGACCCTTTTTGGTCTTGTAAATAGTCTAGTTGTGTAAGTGGTCTAGGCGTATAAATGGTCAAATAATATAGAAGCGACGAGTAACCACGAAGTTAAGCGATTTAGTATTGATCTATCCAAATTCATTCATCAAATTATAGGTAAACCATATGAGCGTAGAATTACTTGATACTACTCGATTCCACGGGTTTAGGGTCAGGCGGCAGATTGCAGGAAAGACCTACCAAGAATACTTTTCCCTTAAGGCAAATGGCAAGCGATTACGCGGTGCAGCTCGCGCAAAGATCAAAGCCGAGGCTGAAGATCGCGATGCAGTACTTGAGAAACAGCAGTCTAAAGCAAAAGCGTTAGCAGCAAAAACTGCCCTGTTTGATAAAAATGGCAAGGTACGTGGCATTTTGTTCAGAATGAAAACAGAGAAGAGTGGAACCCGCACTCCTGTTTTCCAAATTGGTATTATGTCCGCTAAAGTTGGAAAAATTGTCAATACCACAGTTTCAATCAATTTACATGGATTGAAAGGCGCTTGGGAAAAAGCAGTGGATTTCTATATTGACCACAAGAAAATTTCCAAGCGTGCAAAGACCTTTAAAGAACTGTTGAAAGCACAACCGTCAAAGGCGCAGCTAGAAGCAATGAAGAGAAAGCGCAAGAAGAAATAATCGCTTTTTCTTTAGTGCACTTTTTTTTAGTGCTTTAGTGCATAGTGTAAGTGCTTACTATAAAAAAGGATCCGATCGGATCCTTTTTTTTGTGCGAGGGTTTTTCTTCAGCTAAAATAGTGAATTTCAGGCGCTGAATTTGTCGGTACCTTAAGTCAGAATCGTAAATTGTATCTGCCCTAATTAGATCATTAATGTTAGTCAACATCGGAAACCACTTTTTATGTCTTACAAATTGGAATATCAGAAATCGATTGAGAAGCCAGAAGAATTCTGGGAAGAAAAGGCGAAAGGTATTTCATGGCACAAGTTTCCGATGACAATTTTATCAAAAGATGACAATCAGAATGATCGATGGTTTTGTGATGGTGAACTCAATACCTCATATCTAGCCCTTGATCATCATGTGATTAATGGGCGAGGAGATCAGCTGGCGCTTATATATGATTCACCTGTGACAAATTCCATCCGCAAAATAACCTACAGAGCACTTCTAGATGAGGTGGCTTGCTTTGCGGGCGTGTTAAAGGCCGAGGGAATAGAAAAGGGAGATAGGGTTATTGTTTACATGCCCATGATTCCTGAAGCGGTCGTTGGTATGTTGGCATGTGCAAGGCTGGGGGCCATTCATTCTGTCGTATTTGGTGGTTTTGCGGCGAAGGAACTGGCAAGCAGGATAGACGATTCGGAACCCAAAATGATTCTCTCAGCATCTTGTGGCATTGAAGTTGAAAAAATCATTCCTTATAAACCGCTAGTCGACGAGGCTCGCTCCTTTGCAAAACATAAAGTGAAGCACAGCATCGTACTGCAAAGAGAACAATGTCTTGCAGATCTTGATGAAGGAGAAATGGATTGGAAAGAAACTATCAATGCAACTACGGCTGAACCTGCTGATGCAGTTGTCTTGTCGTCAATTGACCCCCTTTACATTCTTTATACTTCAGGGACGACAGGTAAGCCGAAAGGGGTTGTGCGGGACAATGGAGGGCATGCAGTTGCTTTAAAGTATTCCATGGAAGCTGTTTATGGCGTCAAACCAGGAGACGTATTCTGGGCTGCATCTGATGTAGGTTGGGTTGTTGGGCACTCTTATATCGTTTACGCACCTTTGTTATTGGGTTGTACTAGTATTTTATTTGAAGGCAAGCCCGTACGAACACCAGATGCGGGTACTTTTTGGAGAGTGATTCAAGACCATAAGGTAGAAGTCTTTTTTACGGCACCGACGGGATTTCGGGCAATTCGAAAAGAAGATCCAGACAGCCGCCTACTTGAAAAATATGACATATCCAGTTTGAGAACGTTATTTGTGGCAGGAGAGCGAACTGATCCTTCGACCTATGAATGGCTAAAGAAGATTCTTAAGATACCGGTAATTGATCATTGGTGGCAAACTGAAACAGGATGGCCAATGGCATCAATTCTTAAGGGTTTAGATGATTTTGAAACCAAAGCAGGATCCGCCAACTTTGCGGTACCCGGTTATGACATAAAAATTCTCTCTGAGAATCATGAAATATTAGGTCACGGGGAAATAGGGGATGTAGTCGTGAAATTACCCTTACCCCCAGGATGTCTTCCGACGGTGTGGGGTGATCATAGTCGTTACCTTGATGCCTACGTGCACCAGCACCCAGGATTTTTCTTAACGGGGGACGGCGGGTTTTTCGATGAAGATGGCTATTTATTTATCATGGGCCGAACTGATGATGTGATTAATGTTGCCGGTCATAGGCTATCCACGGGAGAAATGGAAGAAATTGTCGCGGCCCACGATGCCATTGCAGAATGCGCTGTTGTCGGTATTGAGGATAAAGAGAAAGGGCAGGTTCCTATAGGGCTTCTCATTCTGAAAGATGGTGTTAATACTCCTCCTGAACAACTTCAAAGCGAATTGGTTGCAATGGTAAGAAAGGAAATTGGTGCTTTTGCCAATTTTCGAAAAACTATCGTGACTCAGCGCTTGCCAAAAACTCGATCTGGAAAGATTCTGAGAAAGATAATTCGAAAAATCGCGGATCATCAAGCCTATGATTTTCCGGCAACTATTGATGATCCTGAAGTTTTAGGAGAGATAGAGCAAGTATTGAATGATGCGGGGATTGGATTACCGACAAGCTAGGATTTAAACCCGCTCAGATAAGTGTATAATATTTACTCCATTTGGTTTTCTGCGAGCTTTTTGCACACAAATATGATTATTGTCCACGGCACATTTCCAATTAGGCTCGAAGTCAGAGAAAAAGCATTAGATTTAATGCGCCAGATGTCTTCGGCGACTCGTGAAGAAGAAGGTTGCGTGAGTTACGAGTTTTTCATTGGTTTATCCAATCCCAACACCTTACTCCTCTTCCAAGAATGGGAAACTGTAGACGCCTTACACGATCATTTTAAAACGCCCCACATGGAACTCTTTCTAAAGGAATTGCCGGATATTCTCGATGGCGAGGTATCAACACGTCGCTATGAAGTGAGAAGCGCTGACGGGATGCTCGAAGAGGAAGAATTTGTCGAGTTCGAACAGCCACTCCCTACGGAATACAGGGACAAGATCGTACATTAGCACTCTACTGTATCCTTCCCACTCCACCGTAATCACAAGATATCCAATACCGACTCGGGTGGCCTACCTATTCTTGCCTGTCCATTGGCAATGACAATGGGTCGCTGAATTAGACCAGGGTTTTCTATCATGTACTGGATCATTTTTTCTTCACTGATACTAACATCCGCCAGATGGAGATCTTTGTATTCTGGTTCGCTTTTTCTGATTAAGTCTCTCGCCTTTATTCCCAACATCCTAATGACATCTTCTAATTGTTTCGTATTGAGCACTGTTTCTTTATACAAGATGATTTCAGGAATGATATTCTTCTCTTCTAACAAAGATAAAGTTTGTCGTGATTTCGAACATTTTGGATTGTGGTAAATTGTAACTTGAGCCATTTGTGTATCTTCTTTCAATAATTGAGAGGATGAGAGACTAGTGAATAATCACTGGTCGATTTCATAAGGTAGCAGAGTAATTATACTATGTCAGAAAGTCCGCTTAAGAAACGAGAGTCTAATAGACAAGCACCTAATCAATCGAGCATTGTAGAATCCATTCCTCTGCGGGCGCGGAATTTTATCAAATACCTTTGGAAGAATTTTTCCGATGATAATTGTTCTAGTACTGCTGCTGCATTGACTTATCAAACCTTGTTTGCCGTCGTGCCTTTACTAACACTTATGTATGGGGCATTTCGAATGGCTAATGCCTTTGACGGAATGGGGCAAAAAGTTGAAGAGCTGATATTTGGAAATATCATTCCAGAGAACGTTACTATCGTACAAGACTACCTACATAGCTTTTCGGATCAAACTCGAACTTTGAGCATTCCCAGTGCTGTCCTCTTGGGTGTGGTTTCCTTTTTGATGTTGGTAACAATAGAAAGGACATTTAATGATATCTGGCAAGTTAAAAAGCCTAGACATGGATTTCAAAGGTTTCTAATCTATTGGCTGGTCTTAACTTTAGGACCATTATTTCTAGGCATCGCCATAACCACATCGACCTATTTGATGTCTTTGTCGTTCATCAATGATGTTGCCCAATCATCTCAGTTTCTAACGATGTTACCCTTACTCTTGAGCAGCGGGATGTTTACGCTTTGTTATTACGTGATCCCAAACTGTCCCGTCTCGTTGCGCCATGCATCAATTGGCGGTGTTTTAATAGCCTTACTGTTCGAATTAGCAAAATTTTTGTTTGCGACATTAATGTCCCAATCAAGTTTTGAAGTCATCTATGGTGCTTTTGCTGCTGTGCCATTATTTCTATTGTGGATCTATGTTAGCTGGACAATTATTCTATTTGGTGCAGAATTTGTCAGGAGCCTAGGTGTTTATCGCTTCGAAGGAAATATTCATGTTGAGGAAAGACTCTTTCAGATTATTTTTCTATTGGAGTTGTTCTACCGAGCCCATCAGAAAGGTGAGATCGTTAAAGAACGGGATATCCGCGCGCACAGCCATCGAATAAATATTGAAGAATGGAGTGCGTACAAACATCAGTTGATTGAGCTTAACCTTATTCGTGAGGTCGAGCGAGGTGGACTCGTACTTTCCCAGGATCTGAATAAAGTTTCTGTGTGGGATCTTTACGTGAGTTTACCTTGGAAACTACCGACGATCGTAAAAGGGGATAAAGGTTGGGAAAAGAAACTATCTGATCGATTCTCCGATCTATATACTAGCAACCGCATGGCTATGGACGGTGACCTCGAATCCCTTTTTAAAGACAAACAATGACATCAAGGCGTATTAAAATCGTGAAAATATTATCTGTACTGCTATTTCTCATTACACTTTCTGCATGTAGTAAACCTGACTTTCAGGATGTTGAGGGAAATGACATTTATTTAAAGGATCTAAACGAGAAGTGGTTGATCGTTAATTACTGGGCAACATGGTGCGCGCCATGCCGAATTGAGATCCCAGAATTGAATGAATTGAGTTTGGAGCAAAAAGATAGGGTGACAGTATTAGGGGTGAATTTTGATCAGCCATCAATGTCAGAACTACCCCAGCAAGTCAAAAGCATGAAGATTGAATTCCCTGTCCTTCAAAATGACCCATCAGCAAAACTGGGCGTCACATTGCCCGAAGTCTTACCGACGACTTACGTTTTTCGACCTGGGGGAGCGCTATTGAAAATGCTGATTGGGCCGCAATCAAAAGACGACTTAGTAAAATTAATTAACGAATCCTGATTTTGTAGAAGTCGGACTTACTTGTGAAGAACATCACTACGGGTAGTTTCTGCAATTTTTGCTGCCTCATTTACTTTTTCTCTAGGTACACCTAGTTCCAACAGTGTCGAGCCTAGGTGTTCAATGATGATATCAAAGTGCATATCCTTTAAACCAAAATTTACTGCCTTTTCATGGGCTTTGCGCATGCCTGCACCGTTGTACTTATTCGGCCCGCCAAATGCATAGGTAAAAAATCGCTTTTGCCAGTTTTTCTGGCGTCGCATATCGACCCCATCGAAAAAGTATGAAACCCGTGTGTCGTCAATTACTTTGTCATAAAAAATATCAACAGCGGCATCGATCGCCGGTTCACCGCCAAGATCACTATAGAGACTCATTGTCATACCTTAGGTTTTTGTTTGCCTACCTATAGGAATAGCTGATTATGGTGAAAGGTCAAATTAGAACTACTTAACCTTTGGTCAATTAATGCCTAAATCCTGATCAATATATGAGCTTACGTTGGCTGCTGCTTCCTTAAGGTTGAGATCGGCATTTTCACCCGTTCGTCGATTGACGTATTCCACGATCCTATTCTTCAACCCACGATCCCCGACAACAATGCGATGGGGTATGCCAATCAATTCTGCATCCGCAAATTTGGCGCCGGGACGTGGACCTTCTCTATCGTCAATGATGACCTCGATACCCAAGTCGACCATGCTCTGATATATATCAGCTGCCGCCTTTGCGACTTCTGGTGATTTATGACCGTTAATGGGAATTATAATAGCCTGAAATGGCGCAATAACCGTTGGCCATATCATGCCTTTGTCATCATTATTTTGTTCAATGACAGCGGAAACTAGACGACTGACTCCCATGCCATAACAACCCATCATCATTGTGACAGCTTTCCCATTTTCATCCAGTACAGTTGCTTTCAACGCTTCAGAGTAAACATTCCCCAATTGGAAGATATGTCCCACTTCAATCCCCCGCCTAATTGCAATTAAGCCCTTGCCATCTGGACTGGGATCGCCTTCAACAATATCACGTAAATCGCAAACTAAAGTCGCGTTGCAATCCCTTCCCCAATTAACATTGCAGAGATGGTAATCGTCTTTGTTTGCACCACAGGTAAAATTCACTAGTGCATCGGCGCTTCGATCAACATACATGGGTAGATCTAGGTTGACTGTACCGATAGATCCTGGAGAACAGGATAAAGCTGCTTTGATATCTGCATCTTCAGCCATTGTGAGTGGGCTGGCAATACCCTCTATTTTCTCTGCCTTTAAGGTGTTTAGTTGATGATCCCCTCTTAGAACAAGGGCGACCAAACTGCTTTCTTCTCCCTTAACAATCAGTGTCTTCACAGAATGATCAGAGGCAATGTTGAGGAACTCAACTAGTTGATCGATGGTATGTACATTGGGCGTCGCCACTTCTTCCAATGTAGCTTCGGCTTCAGTAGATTTCGAAGGTGCTAAGGCTTCTGCTAATTCAACATTAGCCGCATAATCGCTCTCAGTGCTAAAGGCGATATTATCCTCACCTGAATTTGCCAGGATATGAAATTCCTGCGAAGCTGAACCACCGATACTACCGGTATCTGCGAGGACAGATCGAAAATCAAGATTCATTTTTGTGAGAATCTTTGAGTAAGTTGCATGCATGACTTGATAGGTATCTTCTAGAGATGCCTGATCGATATGAAAGGAATAAGCATCTTTCATTAAGAATTCTCTGGCCCGTAACAAACCGAAACGGGGCCGTGTTTCATCACGGAACTTGGTTTGTATCTGATAAAAATTGACAGGTAATTGTTTGTGGCTTCTAAGTTCACCTCGAGCTAGGTCGGTTATAACTTCTTCGTGAGTAGGACCAAAGCAAAAATCACGGTCATGGCGATCCTTAAACTTTAGTAGCAAGCCATCATCGTACTTCTGCCAACGGCCAGATTCTTTCCATAATTCTGCGGGTTGGATAACAGGCATCAATAACTCCTGAGCGCCGGAGGCATCCATTTCCTGACGAATAATATTCTCAACCTTGTGGAGTACCCGTAATCCCATAGGTAACCAAGTATACAATCCTGAAGCCAATTTTCTAATGAATCCGCCTCGGATCAATAGTCGATGACTGACGATGTCCGCATCGGCTGGTATTTCTTTAAGTGTTGCAATGGTGTAATTAGATGCTTTCATAACGCTGTTCTATTTAGGTCTAATATTGAAAATTAAATTAAGTCTTTTACTCGGTTAAAAGGCTAAAGGGTAATGCAAAAAAAAGACCGCTACAGCGGCCTTTTTTTAAGAGTTCTTGATCAAAGAGCCTTAATCCAAATTTGTGCTATACAAATTCTTTAAGACCTTTCAAAGGTAATATCTTAACCTTTGTGCTTGCTGGTTTAGCAGCTACGTCCATGAACTCGCCCGGCTTGAAAGGGTTAGGAACATTTTTGCGCGCTTTGCGTGCAGGCTTCTTTACAGTTTTGATCTTTAACAAACCTGGAAGTGTGAATTCTCCAGCAGCACCTTTCTTAATGTGACGCTCAATAAGAGTCGATAATGCATCAAGTACAGAAACAACTTGCTTCTTGCTAAGTTCAGTATTAGTTGAAATCTCACTCAAAATAGCACTTTTAGTGTATTTTGATTTGATTGCTGTAACTTTCTTAGTTGGAGCAGCTTTCTTTGCAGGTGCTTTTTTAGCACTTGTCTTCTTCGCGGCAGTTTTCTTTGCGGACGCCTTCTTTGCAGCCATTGTTGATCCTTTCCTATAGTTTATTAAGAGCCCAATTAATTGAGAGGTTTAGTTTTAATTTTTATTCAAACATCGAATTACTTTTGTAAGTCACTTTTGTATGCAGCAAACGGACAAAAACATCCAAACTTTTGAGGTGCCATTTATACGTTATTGGCATTACGCTATCAAGGGAATAGTGATAAATACCCGTAAAAAAATGGGTTTTATTTGATATGAGACTCTGTTAAAGCCTAGGATTGGACACTCCTTACTTTTGCAGGAGCTTGATAGATCTGTTTTACAGCCATATTGAAATGACCCAGCCAAATTTCAGAAAAATGTGTTCCGGAATAGCGATTAATTTCCATGACACCATGCATAATATTATTGTCGCCTTGAGCAGTAAAAGCATCAACGATAGCTAGTATCTTCGCACCATCACATATTTCTAAATCTGTGAGGCTTTTTGGGTAACCATTACCATCTACGTGCTCATGGTGTGCAAGGATCATATTTCTAGCTTCACCCCATCTACCCATTCGATGGATGAGATCGGCGGCAGCATTGATATGAGTTTGCATCAGCTTTCGTTCTTTAGCGTTCAATTTACCTGCCTTATTAATCAATTCAGCGGGTAGAAAGCCCATGGCAAAATCATGTGCCAAGGTGGCGGCAACAAGTTGTTCGAGATTGACAGAATTATCTGCATAGAAGTTTATTTGAAGTGCTAGTCTTAAAGCATCATGGGTTCGATGTTGCCAGCGCTCAGATCTATCTTCGATGGTTAGCGCTATTAGCACTAAAAAGTGAAGATCCTCGCATATCTGAACACCGCTTGATTCGAGTAGGTTGAATACTTCGCGAGAATTTGAGTTGTCATCCATGGCAATTCAATAATCTATGATAGTGCCTTAAAGCATAGCAGTGGAAACGAAATATGCTTTCAAAAGTCGCCATTTTCTGGGATTGCGGTATAATGCGCGACCGCGATTATTAGCGAGTCCCTCTCAATTGAAAGAAAGCTTTTTAGAAGAAGGTTATTGATCAAAAGTCATGGTAGAGAGGTGTAATAAAGGGCTGATTTAATGGCTCGGAAAATTAGGAACCAAACGCAATGCCAATATATGAGTACCAATGCCAAAGCTGTGGTCATGAGATGGAAAAGATCCAAAAAATGTCTGATGATCGGCTCAAAGATTGTCCTGCATGTGAAAAACCAGCGCTGAAAAAGCTGGTTTCAGCCGCTGCATTTCGCCTTAAGGGCGATGGCTGGTATGAAACTGATTTTAAGACAGGTTCAAAAAAGAATGCTTTGCATCGTGCTGATAGCAGTTCTGATGGCAGTTCTGGTAAAGAGAAATCAGACACGAAAAAATCGGATTCATCATCAGATACAAGCAAGAAAAGTGATTCGCCAAAGAAATCGGCGACAGGGTCAAGCAGTGGATCAGCGAAACCGTAAGAGAATCTTCTTAAAATGCATCATTGCTGCTTAGGATCTAAACAACATTTTAAACAAGAACGAACGAGGTATTAACAATGCGCAGCCACCTATGTGGTCAGCTCAGAGATTCAGATATTGGAACAGAGGTTTCTCTATGTGGTCGGGTTCATAAAAGACGTGATCATGGCGGCGTCATCTTTTTAGATGTCCGTGATCATAAAGGTATCGTACAAGTAGTATTTGACCCAGATACAGTTGAAGCATTTGCTTTAGCTGATCAGGTTCGAAATGAATATGTGCTCAATATTAAGGGTCGGGTTAGAGCTCGAGATGGGGCGGCCATTAATCCCAAAATGCTGACAGGGCAGATAGAAGTATTGGGTCAAGAGCTTGTCATTCTCAATAAATCTGAAACCCCTCCATTTCAGCTAGATGAGCATTCAGAAGCTGGAGAAGATATCCGACTTCGTTATCGTTATATCGATTTACGCCGTCCAGAAATGCAAGAGAAGTTAAGGCTGCGGTCCAGAGCAAGTCACTTTATTCGTTGCTACTTAGAGGGAAGCGGTTTCATTGATATCGAAACGCCAATACTGACTAAAGCAACGCCTGAAGGTGCCCGAGATTATCTGGTCCCAAGTCGTACCCATCCCGCCAGTTTTTTTGCGCTGCCTCAATCACCCCAGCTTTTTAAGCAATTGTTAACGATGTCAGGCTTTGATAAGTACTATCAGATTGCGCGATGTTTCAGGGATGAAGATTTAAGGGCAGATCGACAACCGGAATTTACACAGATAGATATAGAAACAACTTTCCAGGACGAACAGGCCATTATGGATATGGCTGAAGATATGATTCGTAAATTGTTCATTGAGATCATCGATGTCGATCTAGGTGAATTCGCCGTTATGACCTATGCTGATACAATGCAAAAATACGGTAGTGATAGACCGGATTTGCGATTCGATTTACCTTTCGTGGATGTCGCTGACTTAATGAAAGAAGTTGAATTTAAAGTGTTTAGTACACCGGCGAATGATGCTGATTCCCGCGTTGTTGCGCTTCGATTATCTGAAGGGAGTCGACTGAGCCGTAAGATGATTGATGACTATACCAAGTTTGTCAGTATCTATGGCGCGAGGGGTCTTGCGTATATCAGAGTCAATGACATAGAAGCAGGGGTTTCTGGTTTGCAATCTCCAATTCTGAAGTTCCTTCCGGATGACGTTGTGAAGTCAATTATGGATAGGGTCGGCGCAGTTAATGATGTCATCATATTCTTTGCCGCCGACAAAAAAGGCGTTGTTAACGATGCGCTCGGCGCACTTCGATGCAAGCTGGCTAAAGATCTGGATTTGTATGAACGAGAATGGGCGCCGCTATGGGTAACAGAATTTCCGATGTTTGATGGTGATGGCAAAGGCAATTGGTCTGCAACCCATCATCCATTTACTCACCCAATTGGTGACACCGATGAGATGCTTAAAAATCCGGGTGCGACCCTATCTCGTGCTTACGATATGGTTTTAAATGGTAATGAACTTGGGGGTGGATCCATTCGTGTTCACCAAATGTCTGTGCAAGAAAAGATCTTCAAGGTCCTAAAGCTTTCTGAAAACGAAAGCAGAATGAAATTTGGGTTTTTGTTAGATGCTCTGACTTACGGAGCGCCGCCACATGGTGGTATAGCATTTGGTTTGGATCGTATTGTGATGTTGCTGACAGGATCTCAGGCAATTAGAGATGTTATTGCCTTTCCAAAAACACAAACTGCTGCTTGCTTATTAACTTCAGCCCCTAGTGAGATTGACGATCCACAACTTCGGGATTTAAGTATTTCGGTCATCAAACCTGTAAAGGCAGAATCTAATTAAGCACTACGGAGACGATAAATGGCGGGCCATAGTAAGTGGAGTAACATTAAACACCGTAAAGCAGGTCAGGATGCCAAGCGAGCAAAGCTATTTACGAAAATCATTCGTGAGTTAACGATTGCTGCGAGAGACGGTGGTGGTGTGATTGAAGATAATCCTTCTTTAAGAACGATTGTTGATAAAGCCAAATCTTCCCAAATGCCAAAAGACACAATGGAGCGAGCAATCCAACGCGGAGCGGGGGGCTTGGATGGCGGTGATCTTACTAGTTTGACCTACGAAGGTTATGGCCCCTCTGGGGTTGCGGTGTTAGTTGAAACTGTCACGGACAATAAAAACAGAACAGTCGCGGAAGTACGTCATGCTTTTGATCGTTCTGGCGGAAATTTAGGTACCAATGGCTCTGTGGCTTATATGTTCGATAAGAAGGGACAGATTCATTTTGAACCGGGAACAGATGAAGATGCAGTGATGGAAATTGCCATTGAGTCTGGTGCAGATGATGTTGAAACAAGTGATGACGGATCCATCGAGGTGCTAACTTCCACTGAGGATTTTCTTAATGTCAAAGATGCGTTGGTAGAAGGTGGCTTTGAACCTGCGAATGCTGAAATAGCCATGGTGCCGAAAAACTATACCTTGCTGGATATCGCAAGCAGTGAGAAAGTTATTCGACTGATGGAATATCTTGAAGATTTGGATGATGTGCAGAACGTCTACATGAATGCACAATTTCCAGAAGAGTTTGGCGAGTAAAGATTAAAGTAAGTTAATCATGCGCAGGTTTAGTTTCTGCTTCTGTCGATCAACTATTCTCAATGACCCATCTTTGTGAGATGCTTATTTTAACTGGATAGGAATAGATAAGGCATGACGGTTATTTTGGGCATTGATCCTGGTTCACGTGTAACAGGCTATGGCGTCATTGAAACGATGGGCAAAACCTTGGGCGGTGAGCAACGTTATGTTGCCAGTGGATGTATCCGAACGACCGATAAAGCCGAGCTAGGGGTGAAACTTGAAGAAATATTTTCAGGTTTGAATGAAATAATCTCTGAGTTTGAGCCTGAGCAATTTGCTATCGAGAAAATATTTATGGCTCGCAGTGCCGAATCGGCACTAAAACTAGGACACGCTCGAGGTGTGGCTATACTTGCTGCTGCTATACGTGGTTTACCTATCTCTGAGTATGAAGCCAGAAAAGTAAAACAAGCTGTCGTGGGAACGGGAGCCGCGAGCAAAGACCAAGTTCAGCACATGGTTCAAACACTGCTTAAAATTCCTGCTAAGCCGCAATCCGATGCAGCAGATGCCCTCGCTATTGCAATTTGTCATATTAATACGCAATTTAACTTATCAAGAATCTCAGGGGCTACGAGCTTTAGAAGGGGTAGGCTGGTGAAAGATTCATGATCGGTCGAATTCAGGGTCTATTGATTGAAAAAACAGACAACTACATGCTTGTCGATGTAAATGGCATTGGCTATGAGATGGAAATTCCCTTATCGACTTTTGTAGCGCTCCCAACCCTGAATGAATTGGTCACCATTCACACACATATGGTTGTGCGAGAGGATGCCCAATTGTTATTTGGTTTTTCCTCACTATCTGAACGAGGGCTATTTAGATCGTTAATTAAAGTTAATGGTGTTGGACCTAAGCTCGCCATTGCCATTCTATCGGGTCTTGATGTTGCATCATTTTGTCGTTGTGTTAAAAATGATGATCTAAAAGCGCTGGTCGCGATTTCTGGTGTCGGAAAGAAAACGGCTGAAAGGTTGATAATTGAAATGCGAGATCGATTGCCTCAAGTTGAACTCGAAGATGGCGTAGCGCCACAATCTTCAATTTCAATGGATAATTTTGTTGATGCAGAAACTGCGCTGATAGGCCTAGGTTTTAAACCAATTGATGTTTCCCGCGCTCTTGGTTTAATAGAGGACAAACAAGACAGTGCAGGCAGTCTCATAAAACAAGCCCTTAAAATACTTAAATAAGGAAGGGCGAATTGTGGCAAACTCTCTACATCTAAATTCGCTACAACCAAATTCTTTAGAATCGAACCTCCTAGAACCCAAGAATGTCACATGATTGAATCAGATCGTCTGATTGCGCCAGAAACCACAATCAAAGAATCTAACCAGGATTGGGCTATTCGGCCCCGCACTTTTGCTGAGTACCGAGGGCAACCTCAAGTCAGTGAACAGATGAAAATATTTATCCAAGCTGCAAAGGGCAGAAGCGAACCTCTCGATCATACACTGATTTTTGGACCTCCTGGATTAGGCAAAACAACCCTTGCCAATATCATTGCCAACGAAATGGGCGCTCAAATTAAGGCGACGTCTGGACCTGTCATTGAGAAAAAAGGTGATTTAGTCGCGGCGCTGACTAACCTTGAAGAAGGTGATGTACTCTTTATTGATGAAATACACCGTTTGAACCCTGCGGTTGAAGAAATCCTTTATCCCGCCATGGAAGATTTTCAGGTAGACATTACGATTGGTGAAGGTCCTGCAGCACGTTCTATCAAATTGGACCTACCTCGATTCACCCTTGTGGGAGCAACGACGCGTACGGGGCTCTTAACATCTCCATTGAGAGACCGTTTTGGCATCATTCAACGCTTAGAATTTTACTCAGTACCGGATTTAAGTCGAATTATTTTGCGATCTGCCGGTCTATTAAGCGTAGATGCCGAAATTGCGGGTGCAGAAGAGATTGCGCGTCGAGCCCGGGGCACACCTCGGATCGCAAATCGCTTGTTAAGGAGAGTGCGAGATTATGCCGAAGTGAAGGCGGATGGCATGATCAACAAAATAACAACTGATCTTGCACTTAATATGCTTAACATTGATGCAAACGGGTTTGACCACATGGACCGTAGGCTTTTGATGGCGATGATAGAGAAGTTTGATGGTGGTCCAGTCGGTGTCGATAGCTTGGCGGCTGCCATTGGTGAGGAGCGAGATACCATTGAAGATGTTTTTGAACCCTATTTAATACAGCAAGGGTTTATTATGAGGACCCCAAGAGGACGTGTTGCCACCCGACATGCCTATCAACATTTTGGTTTAAAAATGCCTGGTCATAATGAAAACTCTGGTGGAGAAGAGTCATCAACCTGAGTAAGCATAGAGTCATCAACCTGAGTAAGCATAGAGTCATCAACCTGAGTAGAATAAGCGTCATCAACCTAAGCTAACAATAAGAGAGTGATCTATTGAACGAACAATTGTCAATTCTGGATTTAGTACTAAATGCCAGTCTCGTAGTACAAATCGTGATGATAATACTCGCGTTGGCATCCTTTGCTTCATGGATTATGATTTTTCAAAGGGGCTTTTCTCTTTCCAGCATCAAACGAGCGTCACTCAACTTTGAAGATGAATTTTGGTCAGGCACTGATCTACGAAATATCTATCAAGAAATCGAAAGTCATGAAGAGGAACCTATCGGTATGGAGCACATTTTTAGTGCCGGTTTTAAAGAGTTCTCACGATTACAAAAACAGGACGGCGCGGACCCTGACCGAATTATGCAAAATGTTCAGAGAGCCATGCGTGTGTCCTTGTCTAAAGAAGAGGAAAGGTTAGAGACACATCTGGCCTTTCTAGCAACGGTAGGATCTACTAGTCCATACATTGGATTATTTGGCACGGTGTGGGGAATTATGAATTCCTTTCGTGGGCTCGCAACCGTGGAGCAAGCCAGTTTATCGGTGGTTGCACCTGGTATTTCTGAAGCGCTAATTGCAACTGCAATGGGTTTGTTTGCCGCAATACCAGCCGTGATTGCCTACAATCGATTTTCAGCCCAGGTAGAAATTATCGTCAATCGTTTTGAATCCTTTACCGATGAATTTAGCGGCATTCTCTATCGTGCAATACACAGCTAGAAACGAGCACTAAAAGATGGCGAAAACAAAAAGACGCAGACCCATGTCGGAAATTAACGTCGTACCCTATATCGATGTGATGTTGGTTTTACTCGTTATTTTCATGGTAACGGCGCCGATGATTACCCAAGGCGTGAAGGTTAATTTACCCAATGCGCAATCGGCATCTCTCGATCTAAATGACGATGAACAGGCCCTCGTAGTCTCAATTAAAGCCGATGGCACGTACTATATGAACGTGGGAAAAGAGGCAGAACCTGTTGCGCTCGAAAAAATTGCAGAAAGAACCCAACAGATCATTCAAGCTAATCCAAAAATAAAGGTACTTGTTGAGGGCGATGAAGCAATTCAATACAAAGTTGTGATTCAACTTATGAGCATACTACAGGCTGCAGGTGCTCAGAGTGTGGGATTGATCACAGAGCCTCCCGCTGTTTAGAAAATGAATTCTACTGCTTACTATGTATTATCTTTTGTTATGGCGTTGTTTTTACACGGCGGCGTATTGCATTGATGTTGATGAATTGGGAACCCGAAAAGACCATTCAGATGGAAGACAACAGAATTTACTATATGGAGGCTAATGTTGTCGCAGAAAATCCCCATACAGCCAAAAAAGAACAGGACAAAAAAGCCACAGCACAGCGAAATAAAAAGAGAAGAGATCGCTTAGCTGCGGAGAATGCAACGCGATTGGCGAATATCAATAGAGAAAAAATTAAAATTAAAGCGCTTCAAGAAGCCGCCAAACTTAAAGCATTGGAAGATCAAAAAAATCGTGTGGTCATCCAAGATCAGTCAGCAATTATAGAAGCAGAGAGGCAGAATAAGAACAAAGCCAATCAACTTGAGGCAGAGCGACGTCAGATGGAAATGGATTTGGACGCTGCGATACAGGGAGAGCAATTGGCGCTACGGGCCATTACAGATGATGAAAAAGCCAGTGCCTTTGCAGGGCAAATCCAGAGGGAAATCATTCAAAATTGGTCAAGACCCCCCAGTGCCCGTAATGGTATGCAAGCCATTCTTCGTGTTTTTCTCGTACCCACAGGGGATGTTGTCAATGTCGTCGTTGAAGAATCCAGTGGCAATGATGCTTTTGATCGATCAGCTTTGTTAGCAGTGAATAAAGCGAGACGATTTCTTGTTCCAAGTGAATCGAGACAGTTTGAGAAAAATTTTCGACAGTTTGTGGTGCTGTTCCGTCCAGAAGATTTGAGGTTGTAGATGACGAAGTATTTTGCTATCCCTTTAGTGTTTTTCCTAAGCTGCCTAATGCCTTTGGTTGCAATAGGAGAATTGCGAATCGAAATCACTAAAGGCGTTGATAATGCCGTAAGAGTGGCAGTTGTTCCCTTTGCTGCCAGAGGCTTTGGTAGAAACACATTGCCACTAGATATTACTCAAGTCATTGATTTTGATCTTACTTTGAGTGGTCGCTTCGAAACCGTACCTGTTAATCAAATGTTGAGCCTCCCCAATGAGTCCGAGGAGGTCTATTTCCGAGATTGGCGGCTACTAAATGTAGAATACATTGTAATGGGCTACCAAGAACCTTCCAGTAAAGGCATTCGGCTGTATTTTGAGCTCTACAACGTGTTTAAGAAATCAGTTGAAGTAAGTGAGGTTATTGAAGGTAGCCGGGAAGAACTGAGGGATATGGCTCACTATGTTAGTGATATCGTATTTGAGAAATTGACCGGAATTGAAGGCGCCTTTTCAACCCAAATCATGTACGTCACCGCAAATGGTCCTGTTAATGACCGCCAGTTCAAGTTAAATATTGCTGATGCCGATGGTCAACGGGTGAAGGTTATCTTAGATTCCAATGAACCCATTTTGTCGGCGACCTGGTCTCCTGATGGCAAAAGAATTGCCTACGTTTCTTTTGAAAAGGACCAACGACCCGCTATTTATATTCGCGATTTAGTCACGGGTCAAAGACAACAAATAACAGATTATGCGGGTCTAAATGGGGCCCCGGCATTTTCTCCTGATGGGAAACAGCTAGCGATGGTCTTGTCGAAAGATGGGAACCCGGATATATATGTTTTAAATCTGGAAACGCGCCGGCTGAGAAGAATAACTCGGCATTATGGCATCGATACTGAACCTTCTTGGCGAAAAGACGGTCAAGCTATTGTATTCACCAGTAGTCGCGGTGGTCAGCCTCAGATTTATCAAATGACGCTATCTGACTTGTCTATTGAGCGTTTGACCTTCGAAGGTGACTATAATGCTAAAGCGAGCCTTTTATCTGATGGAAGTGGGCTTGTTATGGTACATCGAAGAAATGGGATATTTCACATTGCGATGCTCGATTTAAAAAGAGGGCACCTGAGTATATTGACTGAGACCGCTTTGGATGAGTCTCCAAGTATCGCACCAAACGGAAGTATGCTAATTTACGCTACACAACAAGGTGGTGAAGGGATTCTTGCTGCTGTATCCATAGACGGAGGCGTAAAGTTTAATTTGCCCTCTAACGAAGGAGATGTCCGGGAACCAGCTTGGTCACCAGGCAAAAGGAAAACATTTGTTCCGATTGTCCAGTAGTGCTGGAAAGTCGTTTTTGAATGAAGAAATAGAACAAAAAAATTGCATTTCTCAACTTTGAGAGTGAATTTGTTAATTGGATTGTGTTTTAATCCGCATCAAGCATGAAATAGGAGCTAAATCATGGGAATGGTAAATACTCGAGGCATTTTGGCACTCGGACTATCAGCATTATTGCTGGTTGGTTGCGCAAGCAATCCAGCTGAGGAAGAAAATGCAAGTACATCAGCATCTGAAGATGTTGCTATGGATTCATCCTCAGGTATGGACAGTGAAGACAGCAGCGATAGTGGTATGTCAGAACCGACGCCACCAGCGGGCCCCAGAGTGACTTCTGATGGCGGCATTGTGGTTGCAGCGGGTGGCAGTGCTACCGAAGCATTAAACGTGGTTTTCTACTTCGATTTTGATCAGGCGATTGTAAAACGATCCGGTCATGCTGAACTAGACAAGCACGCAAAGGCACTTATGCAAGATCGCAGTATCAAAGTTCGTCTAGAAGGCCATGCGGATGAAAGGGGAACTCGAGAATACAATTTGGCTTTGGGTGAAAGGCGTGCAAATGCACTTCGTGCCTACATAGTTGCTCAAGGGGTTTCTAGATCACAAATTGAAGTCATAAGCTACGGGGAAGAAAAACCTGCCGTATTAGGTGGCGGAGAAAGTTCTTGGGCACAAAATCGAAGAGTACGTTTCAACTATAGATAAACGTTTCTTTTAGTAAGAGCGTATGTTGGTCAAAGTCTTTGTTGGTAAAAGCCTATCTTGTGGTGAGATAGGCGGGATGACGTTTTCTCAAAGTACCCATTTCAAAAGCATAACGCCTTTTATTAGGCGTTATTGCGTTATAGTCGTTCTAATCTGTCATCGGTAAATTATTCTTATGTCTAAATTTAAGTTATCCAGTCACTTTTCTTATTGGGCCCTGTGTTTATCTCTTCTATCAAGTTCCCTATTGGCTGCGAGTAACCCGGTTACAGTTGAATCTCGTGTCACTGAACCTCGACAGGATGGATACAGAGTAGTCTCTGAATTACCTTTTCAGGCACCGCTTGAATCAGACATAAGGACAGAATCGAATGCGAGTGAAATGCACTATCAGATGCAGATACTCCAGCAAGAAGTTGAACAACTGCGGGGTATGGTTGAAGAACTCAAATATAGCTTAAAACAGATGAAAGCGACTCAGGATGACCGTTATCTTGAGCTAGATAGTCGTTTTCAAAATTTGCGTCAAGCTGAAGATCCATCCGAATTGTCCACTAGTTCAGGAGAAGCGAATCAGGGCTTTGCCCTAGCGGACCAAGATGAAAAAACCACCTATGAATCCGCACTTAAACTTATTAGGGGGCGACAATATGATCTTGCGATCTCACAATTACAAGGTCTTATTACTCGGTATCCCAATGGTAGCCTCACAGCGAATGCATATTACTGGCTAGGTGAAGTCTATGCAGCCAAACCTGAGCCTGACTATGAAAATGCAAGAAAAGCATTAACTCAAGTGATTACTTTTTTCCCGGAACATCGAAAAATACCTGATGCAGCCTTTAAGCTGGGTAAAGTTTACCACTTAATGGGGGACTGTGACCGGGCGACTGAATTGCTTCGGCAAGTTATTTCTGAACAACAAGGTAAATCGGTTGCCAAGCTATCGGAGTATTACCTTCGTGACAATGTAGGTTCCTGTCAGTAGGAATTTGTTCCCGCTACTTTAAATTGTCTCTTTGAATATTTTCTCTAAAGCTTCTCCAAATTGTATGGGACCTATTTCTAATGAGTGATCTAAGAATTACCGAAATATTTTACTCCTTACAGGGCGAGGCTAGAACGGTTGGTTTGCCAACGGTTTTTGTACGTTTAACAGGATGCCCCCTCCGCTGTGCTTATTGTGATACAGAATATGCATTCAGCGGTGGCGAAATGAAATCAATCAGTGAGATTGTATCCACAGTCAGTACATTTTCTCCGCGATATGTAACTGTCACTGGTGGTGAACCTTTGGCTCAAAAGAACTGTTGGCCTTTACTTAAGGCGCTTTGTGATCAAGGTTACACTGTTTCTTTAGAAACGAGTGGTGCTATGGATATTGCGGAAGTGGATGAAAGAGTTTCGGTCGTCCTTGATTTAAAAACTCCAGGTTCAGGGGAGCTCTCGAAAAATTTGTATGGCAATATTGAGCTGCTCAAGAAAAAGGATCAGCTTAAGTTTGTGCTTTGCGATAAGCAGGATTACGACTGGGCGGCATTTAAACTTGCAGAATATGATCTTAGCAATCGCGCTGGAGAAGTATTGTTTTCAGCAAGTCATGAGCAATTAGATGCGGCTGTTCTTGCTGATTGGATCGTCACAGACAATTTACCTGTCAGACTTCAAATTCAATTGCATAAATACTTGTGGGGAGAAAAACAGGGTGTCTAATAGAAAGGCTGTGATATTACTGTCCGGTGGGCTTGACTCGTCGACTGTGCTTGCTATGGCTCAGAGTGAGGGTTTTGAGTGTTATTGCCTAAGTTTTAATTACGGACAGAAACATCTCATGGAAATCGAGTTTGCCAAGGATATAGCAGTAAAAAGAAATGTGGCTGCTCATAAAATTGTCCATCTGGATATAGCAAACTTTGGCGGCTCAGCCTTAACTGATGATGCGATAGAAGTGCCAATCGATGAAGCAGATAATACTATTCCCGTCACCTATGTTCCTGCGAGAAATACAGTTTTTTTGTCCTATGCTTTAGGCTATGCAGAAGTGTTAGAAGCTCACAATATTTTTATCGGCGTAAATGCAGTTGATTACTCTGGATATCCGGATTGCCGACCTGAGTTTATAGAAGCGTTTGAGACTATGGCGAACCTTGCAACGAGAATTGGTGTCGAAGGTGAACCAGTCACTATTCAAACCCCTCTAATTCATTTGTCAAAAGCTGAGATTATTATCGCTGGATTGTCCCTTGGTATTGACTATTCACTCACTGTGTCTTGCTACAAATTGGATAAGAAAGGTTTTGCTTGTGGGCATTGTGAAAGTTGTCGTATTCGAAAATCGGGATTTTTTGAAGCAGGAATCGATGATCCGACTCGATATAATTGATCTAATTTTTTTAAAACCCTTTTTGAATAAGTGTGTAACTTTTAGGTAACACACTTGTATATAATTCCATAATCTCTATTATGGCGAGACCGTATATTTTCGTTTGTCTGAAGAATAATTTTAAAAGGGTTGGTTCGTGGCTAAAGTCAAAATGCTCGTTGTTGATGATGATGCTGCTGTCTGTCGTTTCTGTGAAACTGCCTTGGCCCGTATTCCCAACCTCACTGTTACGAGCGAATCCAGACCCAAGACAGCGATCAAACTTTGTGAGTCTAATAAATTTGATATTGTACTTTCGGATTTAAATATGGGGAAAATCAGTGGTGTTGATATCCTTAAAAGGGTGAAGGAGCAAAACCCCCATACACCGGTCATCATTATGACGGGATATCCTAGTCTGGATAACTCTGTAGAGTGTCTAAGACTTGGCGCAGCCGACTATGTTCTGAAGCCTCTGTTACTTGAAGATCTGCTAACGACAGTCACAAGAGTGATAGATGAGACGCGTCTTCAACAGGAAAATAGCCTTCTTCGTCGACAATTAGAACGCAAATCTTCACTTGCAGATATTATAGGCAAAAGTGATGTCATGAACACGATTAAGAATACCATTAGTAATCTAGCAGATACCAATGTCGATGTTCTGATCTGGGGAGAAACCGGAACCGGTAAGGAGCTAGTCGCTAGAAACATTCATACCAGCAGCGATAGAGCCAACAAGCCTTTTGTGCCAGTGGATTGCAGCGCCATTCCCCCCGAACTTTTTGAAAGCGAATTTTTTGGACATGAAAGAGGTGCATTTACAGGTGCGACAGAAAGATCTCTTGGTCTAATGGAATATGCAGATGGTGGAACCCTTTTTTTGGACGAAATAGCTGAGTTATCTTTAGCGCAGCAAGCTAAGCTATTAAGAGCCTTACAAGAACGCAAGTTCCGGCGTGTCGGGAGTCGGCAAGAGGTAGAAGTTGATATTCGATTATTAGCTGCAACTAATAGAGACCTTAAGGAAGAAGTGAAAGCTAAACGCTTCAGAGAAGATCTGTATTTTCGAATCTACGTTGGTGAGATTCGATTGCCGCCCCTCAGACAACGTCTTGGAGATGTTGCAATATTACTGCATCACTACCTCGAAGTATTTGGCCGTGAAATGAAACGACCCGATCGCGTTACCAGTGATGAAGTGAAACGATTGTTAGATTCTTATACCTGGCCGGGTAATGTTAGGGAGCTTATTAATGTTGTAAGAAGAATGTTAGCAATGAGTAAGCGTAAGATTCTTAATGTGGATGATGTACCAGAAGATATCAGATCCCAGGTGCAGGCCAGCGGTGACAAAACATATTCTGCTGGGTTTCTTGGGGAGAAGGCTCGGATGATGGAGCAATTTGAATACGATTACATGGTGTCTATTTTAAAAACCTGTGGGGGGGATATTTCCGCTGTAGCGCGGATGGCGGATATCTCTCGACAGTCAGTATACAGAATGCTCGATCGCCTTGAGTTGGATGCCAAAAATTTTCGCCTTGTGACAAATAAATAAGCAGCTATAGAGTGTAACTGAAGAGTAACAAATTCCTCTTGTTTGTCATCTTGAGTTTACAATAAAAGGTGATAAGAAATTCTTCTTAGATCAAAAAAGCGATTAAAATCAAACGTTTAATTAGATATCTTAAGACGCTATCATTGTGGCACGTTATCTGCACTTATCTGTCCAGAAGCTGATAAATCTAGGATGGATAATCATGGCCCAATTGACAGTTTATGAAGAAAAAGCGCTCGCCAATATTGAGGAACATGAAGTGTGGTTTTCTGTTAGTGATGTGGGAAACTGCAGGCTATCGACGCTGAACAAGTTAGTAGAAAAAGGCTATCTGGATAGAATTCGCAGGCCCGGCCCATATATCCCAAACGAAAGTATCTTGTTTAAGAAAAGAGCCTCAGCTGCTCTTGGTGAAGGAGCCTCAGCTGCTCTTGGTAAGAGAGCCTCAGCTGCCGTTAATTAGGCTGCACTTATTTCTCGGGCTATGCTTGTTAGAATCCTAGAGTAGCCCCCGAGATTTCATTAAGGGTTTAACATCCGGTTCAGCACCCTTGAATTGTTTGTAGAGAGACATAGGCTCTGCAGTACCACCCCTTTCCAAAATATTTTCCCTGAATGATCGCGCTGTTTTGTCATCAAAGATGCCATTCTTCTTAAACTCTTCAAATGCATCAGCATCCAGTACTTCAGCCCAGATATATGAATAATAACCGGCAGAGTATCCGCCAGAAAAGATATGCTGGAAATAAGTCGAACGATATCGGGGAGCAATTTCATCCAGCAAGGTAATTTCTTTCATTGCCTTTTCTTCGATATCTATCGCATTTGGAACCTTGCCGGATAGTCGAATTTCATGCCAGTTTAAGTCCAGATAAGATGCTGCTAGATACTCCGTTGTGGCAAAGCCCTGATTAAAAGTCCGTGTTTCTTGAATTTTATCGATATAAGCATCAGGAATGATTTCACTGGTTTCGTGGTGCTTGGCATATTCTTTCAAGACTGCAGGTTCAATTGCCCAGTGTTCCATAATTTGCGAAGGCAATTCGACAAAATCTCGTTTGACAGAAGTCCCGCTCAAACTTTCATATTTTACCTTGCTGAGTAAGCCATGGAGCGCATGTCCAAATTCATGAAACAGTGTCGTGACTTCTTCCATGCCAAGAAAGGCAGGGTCAGACTTTGGAAAGTTGCAAGTATTGAAAACGACAGGATACTGAGTAGTGCCAAAAGTGCACTGACTTCTTAAAGCGTTCATCCAAGCCCCAGATCGCTTTGACGGTCGCATAAAATAGTCAGTGAGAAATAAACCGATTAGAGTGCCATTAGCTTCTTTTACCTCAAATGTTTCGAGATCGTCATGATAGCTAGGTTGGTTTTCAATTTGATTGAAAGTGATGCCGAAAAGTTTTGTCGCTACATCAAACGCTCCTTGACGTACTCGTGTTAGTTCGAAGTAAGGCTTAATTTTCTCTGAATCAAAATCAAAGCTTTCTTGCTTTATTTTTTCTGTGTAATACCACCAATCCCAGGGTGCAATTTTAAAATTCTCTCCTTCGCTTTGAGCCATTTTTTGTAAAGCGTCTCGTTCATTTTCAGCCTTTCGCTTTGCGGGACCCCAGAGTTTATCCAGTAGGGCCCTAACGTTCTCAGGCTTGGCTGCCATCCTGTCATCCAACATAAAGTCTGCATGAGAATGATAAGCCAACAAGTTTGCTCGTTCTGACCTTAAACTAGCGATTTTTTCAGCGATGGATTTATTATCGTAGTCGTTCTCGTTATTTGCACAATGTGTATAGGCTTTCCATATTCGTTCGCGGAGTTCTCTATTACTAGCAAATTGCAAAAAGGGTGTGATAGATGAACGGGAAATAGTGAATAGATATTTTCCTGTGTGTCCTCTGTTCTTAGCCTCATTTGAGGCGCTCTCACAGACGGACTTAGGAAGACCTTTTAAATCTTCTTCTGTGTCAACGATTAACTCAAAGCGATTAGATTCTTTGAGCACATTTTGTCCGTAATTTGTTTGTAGAACTGAGAGTTCCGTATCAAGCCTTTGCACTGCCTTGGAATCAGCTTCAGATAAATCAGCACCGCTTCGGACCATTTTTTTATAGGTCTCGAGCAAGAGTTGATTTTCTTCCTGGTTTAAATCTGGCTTCGCATCGTAAACACGCTTCACGCGTTGGAATAGTTTAGCATCTGTTTCGATTGCACTGATATGCGATGTATAAAGGGGATTAATTTCTGATTGGAGCGCAATAAGATCATCGTTTGTGTGGGCAGCTGTGAGGATATAAAACACAGGCGCTATTTTTTTAAGGGTTTGACCCGCAAGCTCTATCGCTTCGATAGTATTTTCAAAATTAGGATCTTCAGAATCACGAGTAATTTTCTCTATTTCAAGCTTGTGTTCCTTGAAACCTGCTTTGAAGGCTGGCAAGAAGTGTTCAGGTCTAATTAACTCAAAGGGCGGTAGTTGATGTGAATTTTGCCATAGGCTAAGTAGCGGGTTGTGATGCAGTAGGCTATTCATAAACTGAGAGTACTCTGATTGGACAACAGTAATTTACTAATAGGAAAGTATTAGAAATATAACATAGAGAAGGGTTTAGAGCTTAATGTAAAGCGGTCCATCGTGGATGATGGTGGATAAAAATTAGGCTCTTCATCATTAAAAATAGGGCCTTAGAAAAAATCTAAAGCCTTTGAATTTGGTGGGGCGTCCGCGACTCGAACGCGGGACCAACTAGTTAAAAGCCAGCTGCTCTACCGACTGAGCTAACGCCCCAAAAGTTGAAGGCGGGTATAATACCGTTTTGAAATAAAAACTCAAGAACTAAATAGCTTCTGGAAAGATTCTGCTAATGATGTCCCCGGTTAAGTCATTCCCGCCTAAGGATTCGATAGTAAGTAAGCCCCCAGGATTGATGACATTGAACTCAATCACGAAGGGATAGGCTAAATCCAGACCAACGAATTCCGCGCCCTGTGACACAAGAAAGGGGCCGATCTTCTCGCAGTAAGCAATTTCATCCGTGCTTAACTCACAAGGTTTACAATCTGCACCCTGAACTAAGTTAGTCCGATGGTCTTGAGTCGCTAGCCGTAGATATTGGCCTACAGCAACACCGCCAGCGAATAGTACTCGTTTTTCTCCCGCTTGAATTTCTTCAACATAACTTTGGATGAGACAGTATTGGTCTGCATTTACGCCCGTCATTGTTTCCAATATGACACGGGTATTTGGGTCATCTGCACTCAGAAGAAACACATCTTTGCCCATGGAACCTGCAGGTGGTTTCGCAATCCATTTCCCCCCGTTTGATTTGATCACGGAGAATAGTGTATTTGGATCAGTAGACGCGTAACTCTGAGGATATTGAAAAATATCATGGTGAGAGGCCAGGGAATATTTACTTTTTAGGTTGAGTATGCAATTGGGAGAATTGATCACTTTGCAATACTTTTCTAAGCAATAAAATAACTGGAGTTTGTCCAAGAAGCTTTGTCGAAGGCCGATTCCCAGAATCCAAACAAACTTGATCTCCTGAAGATTGATCATCTGTGTTTTCGGAAAAGAATGACCTTCCTCCAAAGGCTTAGCCAGTATAAATCCTTCAGCGCAAATGGTGGAGTTGTGCATGGATAGCGAGTCCACAAAGCACAGGCTTACCTGATATCCGCGGTTTAGTAGTTCGTTACCAAAGCGGGTGTAATTTCCATCTTCTATGGCTTCAGTTTCAGAGATAAGGAGGGTGACTTGAGGCATAAAGCGTGAATTACCGATACGTTGCGATGAATGTTAGTCAATCACCCAAGACAATATAAGGAAAATAGTCTATCCAGAGGATTTCCTAGGGTATACTACTCGAATCTTCTGCAATTCTTTAATTATTCATGACTACCGTCGCCTTTGATATTCCTCTGCATCAGAGTGAGTATTTATCTGAACAACAAAAACGTCAGTACAAAGATCAAATAAAAGCGCTTCTGAAAAAGGAAGATGCTGTTTTGGTTGCGCATTACTACACAGACGATGTGATTCAGGCGCTTGCCGAGGAAACCGGTGGTTGTGTTTCTGACTCACTCGAAATGGCAAGATTTGGTACAAAAGTCGACGCGAAAACCATTGTCGTTGCTGGGGTTAAATTTATGGGTGAAACGGCGAAGATACTAAGCCCTGAGAAACGTGTCTTAATGCCAACCCTTGAAGCAACCTGTTCACTCGATCTTGGTTGTCCAATAGATAAATTCTCGGATTTTTGCGATGAACATCCGGATAGAACCGTTGTGGTATATGCTAATACCTCTGCGGCGGTTAAGGCCCGTTCAGATTGGGTCGTTACCTCTAGCATGGCCCTTGAGGTTGCTGAATATTTAATGGACAAGGGCAAAAAAATACTCTGGGCGCCGGACAAATATTTAGGTGGATACATTCAGAGAGAAACCGGAGCTGATATGCTTCTGTGGAATGGAGCCTGTATTGTTCACGAGGAATTTAAGGCTGAAGGCTTAAGATCCCTGAAAAACGTACACCCAGATGCTGCGGTATTAGTGCATCCAGAATCACCCGAATCGGTTATACAACTTGCGGATGTAGTGGGTTCGACAACAAAGTTGATTAAGGCAGCTCAGACATTACCGAACGAGACTTTTATAGTTGCGACTGACAGGGCAATTTTCTACAAGATGCGTCAAGCGGCATCGGGAAAAACATTTATTGAAGCCCCGACTGCGGGAGAGGGTGCATCTTGTCGATCCTGTGCACACTGCCCTTGGATGGGAATGAATGTGCTCGAAAATTTATTATCCAGTTTAAAGTCCTCAAACTTAGAGAAAGGGCTTAATGAAATTCTGGTTGATGAGGCGATTTCAAAGGCAGCATTGAAACCTCTTGAACGCATGATTAATTTTACGCTATCGGGCTAATTCGACCTGAAGAAATGAGTTTCTCTGAGCTTTCTTTTCTTTCCCTCTTCTTTTTTTGCTAGTGTCTTTCTTTCATCTTCATTAAAAAAATTTCTTCAATTCTTTGTTGAACCCTAGCATTTTTTTGGAAATTGTCTTTCACCATGGGATAAGCGAATCCTAGTTGTTTGATTGCTTGGTCGAAGTTGCCAATCAAAACAAAAAACTCAGCTCGGGCGAGATGGACACCTACCGTATTTCTATTTAAGCCCTGTGCTTCAGCGAGAGAATACCAGGCGTCTTTATCATTTGGACGGCTGGTCGTGATATCGGTTAACACTCTAACAGCTTCACTGGCTTGTCTGTTTTTCATCAAGGCATCGGCGTAGGTCATCGTCAATGGGTAGTTGTTGGGGGAAATTGTGAGGGCATCTTGTAATACTTCGATTGCAGAATCGAATCTCTCGGCTTTCATATGGAGTTCGGCTTCAGTGATGACAAAGGTGATTTTTTCGGGATATTCTTCACGTAACGCCAAGATGTGTCTCATGCTACTATCCAACTGACCTTTTTTTGCTTTAGCCAGAGCGACGCCGTACCGTGCAGCAGTCAGCAGTACTTGATCTTTAGTTTTCAATCGGTCTTCCATTTGCGCGACGATATCAATAGTAGGTCCCGCTGTTCTAACGAGTACTCGGGTGCGCATTAATTGAAAATCCAGAACCGGCTGATAGTCTTTAATAGGTTGACTCTCTGTTTGAATATATGAATCAGCGATTCTATTTTTTGTGACGGGATGGGTTCGTAAAAATTCTGGAATATTGCGGCCGCTAAACCGGCTCGCATGACTCAATCGTTCGAACATATGTGCCATAGCCCGTGGATTCATTTCTGCTTCGATCAGGGTATAGATACCAACACGGTCAGCCTCGGTTTCTCTTCCTCTGCTATATCTTAAGATGTTGTTCTGGGCTAGAGAATTTGATGCGGTAATGGCAGCCAAACCTGCCTCGCCTCCAGTTGTAGCCATGAGGACGAGTCCGGCTAATAATCCTGCTATGCTAATCAGGCCAGTTTTCTTTCCAGCCTCAGCTCCTCTGGCAAAGTGTCTCTGGCTGAGGTGTGCAAGCTCATGAGCCAGAATTGCAGAAATTTCTGATTCGGTTTCTCCAAACAAAAACAATCCTAGATTAATACCAACGATACCCCCAGGGGCGGCGAATGCATTGATTGTTTTATTGTCGATAATCACTAGATCTAGGCGCCGATCCTGAAGTTGGCTGTGTGAAGCCAGTCGATAGATGAGTAACTCCAAGTATTCCTGTAGAACGGGATCCTTTACAAGAGGTGCCTGTGCTCTGATGGAGCGTAAAAAACCTTGGCCAAGTTCTCGCTCTTTGGCGAGGGAAATGATGCCTGAAGTGTGATCTCCTAGGCTAGGCAAATTTTGAATGTTTGGGTTGTTTGGATTGTTTGCAGCAAAACTTTGTACCGATGGCCATAAAAGCGAAAAGACAAGTAAACAGATGTGTATCAGTTTGGCCTGCTTAGGCATCGCTATGCAATAAAATAGTGATGGGGTCGTAAGTGGGATTGTAAATCGAATCATAGATGGAACAATAGACCTGCTTTTGAAAGGATTATTTTCAATTCCTTCCTGATTAAATGATGTAGAGCCTTCTACTCTTTCTAATAGCACAAATATACGACATCTTGTCGATTAAAGCGTTCCTTATTGTATATGACAATTGGATATTTGATGGAACGAGGTTATATGATAGAGGAATATGATTGTTTAGAGCGTAAGTGGTAGATTATGAAAAAGAATAAAACGGATACCCAGCCTGATGGCTTTCCATTCGGAGCTGATGGCTCTTTAGATGCCTGCGGTCTGAGTTGCCCCTTACCTTTACTAAAAGCGAAGCAAGGATTGAATCGGCTCGAAGCTGGACAGGTCTTTGCGCTAGTTTGCACTGATGCGGGTTCAGTTCGAGATTTCAAAGTATTCTGTGAGCAAAGTGGCAATGAGCTGCTTGATTCAATGGAAGAGGGCGGTAAGTACTATTATCGTTTAAAAAAGACTACTGATTGAAAAAACCTAAGCTATCTCTGAATAAGGAATAAGAAAAATGTTTACGATTTTCAAAGGGTGGATTGACCGATTTCTCTCGGAAGAAGAAGCAGTATTGCTTGCGATGATTCTGGTTTCTTTCTTTGTCGTCATTCTCACCATGGGTCAGATCCTAGCACCTCTCTTAACGGGTATTGTTTTGGCTTATGTGATGCAGGGCATGATTAAATTATTTAGGCGTTACCATGTGCCTAACGGGTTAGCAGTGCTGGGAACATTCCTGCTTTTTCTGGGTGGGTTTATGGGCTTGTTGTTCTTCGTTATACCGCAGGTATGGCGGCAGTTACGTAGATTGTTTAGTGAGTTGCCAGATATGGCGAAGCAAACGGGTGAAATGTTAAAGGATCTTCCAGAAAAATATCCCTCTTTTGTTTCCGAAGCTCAAATTAACTCTTGGGGTGAAATGCTCAATTCTGAAGTGGGTGACATAGGCCAGTGGTTGCTTTCATTTTCTCTCTCTCAATTACCTGTGCTCGTTGCCGTTGCCCTATATATGGTGTTGGTGCCGATTCTTGTCCTTTTTATTTTGAAAGATAAAGATGAAATATTAGATTGGTGTAAATCATTTTTACCTTCCGATAGGCCCTTGATCAACAAGATAGCCATTGAGATGGATATTCAGATTGCAAATTATGTTCGTGGAAAGGTAATAGAGATAATTATTGTTGGGGTCACGACTTATATCTTTTTCAAAATCTTCGGGCTGAACTACGCTGCGTTATTAGCATTTTTGGTCGGACTCTCTGTGATCGTGCCTTATGTTGGTTTTGTTGTGGTCACAGTACCGGTTGTCATCATTGCCTATTTGCAATTTGGCTGGAGTGACACTTTTGTCTATCTACTTGCTTGGTACTCTATCATTCAGGCATTGGATGGATTTGTCCTCGTTCCGTTATTGTTTTCAGATGCTGTTAATTTACATCCGCTTGCTATTATTACTGCTGTTTTAGTCTTCGGCAGCTGGTGGGGCTTGTGGGGCGTCTTTTTTGCAATACCCCTCGCCACTTTGATAAAAGTCATTTTGACATTGTGGCCCCGAGAGGGTGTCTATCCCCATGATGCGCCGGCGGAGTGAGTCTTAGAACTATTCTGTGCTTGTTCTGTACCAATGCCTTCGGTACGCGTAATATTGTGCCCTTTTATTCCAAGGTAGCGTAATGATAACTGGCAGTATTGTGGCTTTGGTCACGCCTATGAATTCTGACGGGTCCATCGATTGGGATTCTCTGGGTGCTTTAGTCGAATGGCACATCGAAATGGGTACTAGCGGAGTGGTACCTGTGGGTACAACGGGAGAATCCGCAACTATCAATGTGAAGGAACATTGTCAGATAATCAAATATGTTGTTGATGTTGCTAATAAAAGACTACCCATTATTGCAGGAACCGGTGCAAATGCGACCTTGGAAGCGATTGAGCTCACCAATGCTGCTAAAGAATCAGGTGCGGATGCCTGCCTGCTAGTGACACCCTATTACAATAAGCCGACTCAGGAAGGGCTCTATCTACACCATAAAGCCATTGCGGCAGCTGTTGATTTACCCCAGATTCTTTATAATGTGCCCAGTCGGACTGCCTGCGATATGTTGCCAGAGACGGTGGCTAGATGTGCAGAGATTGAGCAGGTTATCGCCATTAAAGAAGCAACAGGAAATATTCAGAGAACAAGGGATATTCTTGAACTTTGTGGCACTAAAATTGTCGTTTATTCAGGGGATGATGAAACTTTTGTTGATCTGATACTGGCAGGGGCAAAAGGCTCCATCAGCGTGACAGCTAATGTTGCACCAAAGCGTTTATCTGAGGTCTGCGCAGCAGCACTAGATGGAAATAAAGCACTGGCGAATTCTTTGAA
Organism: Pseudomonadales bacterium; assembly: GCA_016763855.1. GTDB lineage: Bacteria > Pseudomonadota > Gammaproteobacteria > Pseudomonadales > Azotimanducaceae > JAHRVQ01. Next base: position 26,886 of record JAESSY010000206.1, on the reverse strand, counting down.
TGAACAATTGTTGCCACTTCATCGTGATCTATTTGTGGAATCCAGTCCAATTCCCGTTAAATGGGCTTTAGGTGAAATGGGAAAAATCAAAATGGGGATTCGATTACCATTGACTGAATTGGCATCTGAGTACCACGAAAAACTTCGGCAAGCCCTTCGCTCTGCTGAAATCTAAGCAAACTTTGTATTTGGAATTTGTTAAATTAACTGAGAAATGAAATTGAAAAAGATTTGTCTATTAGTACTCCTATGTTTATCGACACTAAGCAGTTGTGTCTGGTTCGAAAATTATGATCGTCGAGACGTTTATCTTCACGCGGAGACGATTCCACGGGTAACTATCCCGAGCGATTTAGACAAACCAGAATTTAGTGATGCCTTATCCATACCCAACGTTATTGACTCTAGAAATATTGCTGGAGAAAAACTGGTACTGGGTTTACCTCAAGCTTTGAGTACAACTTTCGGAGTAGAGCAAATTGTTTTGAAAAAGTTGGGTGATACTCGATGGATCTTTTTAGATACTCCGCCTGCGTCAGTATGGCCGAAAATAAAACTTTTTCTTGAAGAGAAAAATCTCCCTATTCAATCTGCAGATCCCAGCAAAGGCGTGATAGAGTCTCAGTGGTTGACCGCGATGAGCGGAGATGCCAGCGAAAAATATGAGAGTATTGTGAGTGGTGACGCTTGGGCTGATTCCCTTGCAAGCACTCAGCACAAGTTCAAGTTTACGATAGAAGCAGGTATTCGTAGCGGCAGCAGTGAAGTTTATCTTGAACAAAAGGAAGTACCTCTGAATTCGCCGGTACGACGCGATACCGCTAATTGGAGCGGCGTTTCTGATGACCTGGATCTAGAAAACGAAATGTTGAGAAAACTGGCATTCTATCTTGGTGAACATATCAATACCTCAGTAGTGTCTATCGGTGCGATTGCACTGCGTAATGACAAGACAGAGCTTATCCCCGATGCCGTCAAACCCATCTTGATTTATCGTTTGCCGTACAATCGTGTTTGGGCAACTGTTGGAGATGCTTTTGAAAATATTGGTATACCTGTCGAAGACTTGAACAGAGATGCGGGAAAGTACTATGTTAATTTCGAAGAAAACATCGTAGATGAGCCTGGGTTTTTAGCTCGGATTCTTTTTAGAAAGAAAAAACAAATCGTTGCCTCGGATCAGAATCGATATCTTGTAAAGCTAGATTCTATGGAGGATCAAGTACAGGTTACAATATTAAAAGACGAAAGTACGCCAGCCGATGCCGCTGTTGCTGAGAGATTGTTGAAGATTATTAAAGAGTCATCTAGCTAGTACCCGTGCGTTTTGCTTCATTAGGCAGTGGCAGTAAAGGCAATGCCACACTCATTGATGATGGGCAGACTTGCGTCCTCATTGATTTAGGATTTACCTTAAAAGAAACAGAGCGCCGCCTCCGTAGATTGGCAGTTGATCCAAAAAACATTGATGCCATTCTAGTCACACATGAACATGCTGACCATATTCATGGCGTTGCCTCTTTTGCTCGCAAGTACAAAACCTCAGTCTTCCTCACACACGCCACCTATGATCAGAAGAAAATGGGGTTGCTTCCATCTATGAAGACGGTTAATGCCCACCAAAAATTTGAAATTGGGACGCTGATGATTGAACCTGTTGCGGTACCACATGACGCGCGAGAACCTTGCCAATATATTGTCTCTTCCGGAGGGCATCGCATTGGTGTGCTAACTGATCTGGGGCATGTTACAGCGCATGTCGAGGCTTGTTACGCTGACTGCCATGCGTTACTACTTGAATGCAATCACGATCTGCAGATGTTGGAGGAGGGACCATACCCTTATGTTCTCAAAAAAAGGGTCGCAGGAGATCACGGACATCTCAACAATATTCAGGCCGCAGCACTATTGGATAAGATTGAGCTTTCTCTTCTTCAACATTTAGTGATTTCACACATCAGCGAAAAAAATAATCAACCCGAGTTAGCCCGTAACGCCGTAGAGCCCATGCTAAAGAATTGGTCCGGCAGTTTACATATTGCCCAACAAGAGTTTGGGTTCGATTGGATTCAACTGTCTCATTAACCTGATATTCGCTTTTTCTCATCTTTTTCTTGATAGCTGACTTTATATACAGTACTGTATAGACATCCAGTTTAATGATGAATACGAGGAAGCATTAATGAAAATCACACACATTCGCTCGATAGATTTGTGGCAGCTCAGTAAGGGCAAACGTATTTTATATCGTGGTAAAACCAGTCCTTGGCAAAGCCCAAAAGTCATCGCGGCAGCCCTGCGCAGAGAAGGTAAACTGATTCGTCTGGTGGCCTGAGCAGCGTTTAGCATCGATTGTCTTTTGAGTCGCTCAAATGTGGTGTTTTACCCAATTGCAAATGGAATGAGATGACAGTGAGGCCGCTTTGCTGTGGATGTGGTTAAATTTGGTTAATGGCTTTTACTTCTGCTAAAGGTTCTTAACCCAGCTAAGGGCTTTCTTCCCGCTAAGGGCTTTCTTCCCGCTAAGGGCTTTCTTCCCGCTAAGGGCTTTCTTCCCGCTAAGGGCTTTCTTCCCGCTAAGGGCTTTCTTCAGCTAAAGGCTTTCTTCAGCGAATACCTTCATGTAATCTACGCCTCTTTTTGACGGTGGGCTAATTGCATGAATGCCAGTGTAATCAATGAATACGTAATAGAAATCAATGTTCAGAATTTTCAATCTGAAGTTTTGGAAAAATCCAAGCAAGTTCCGGTTGTTATTGAGTTTTATGCCGAAGGCGCAGAACCTAGTCAAGAAATGGCGGTTGTATTGAGGCGTTTGGCTGGGGAGTATGCAGGGAAATTTTTACTTGCACGCGTCGATATTCAGAAAAATCAGCAAATAGTGCAGCAGCTCGGCGTTCGCACTTTGCCAACCCTTAAGGTCATCTCAGAAGGACAATTAGCCCATGAGCTTGAAGGGCCGCAAGACGAAATTAGCCTGCGGAACATGCTAGATCAACTTACCATGAGCCCTATTGAAAGAATTCAGGAACAAATCAAATCGTTTCTAGCAGAAGGCAATCGACTTGCCGCGATTGACATGTTGCATCAGGCTATTGGCGAAGAGCCCACTAATTATGCCTTGCAAGTCGAATTAGCTGATTTATTGGTGATGGAATCTCGAATTTCGGAAGCACAGGAGATTCTCGATGGTCTGAGCGACGACATACAGGGTATTAACAAACCGAAAAACCGCATTACTTTTATCACTAAGGCAGCAGATATGCCTTCCTTGGATGAATTGAAGTCAAAACTAGCGCAAAGCCCGGATGAATTGATGCTGAGGTATCAATTGGCGGTACGCTTGATTGTGGATGATCAGATCGAAGCTGCCCTAGAAGAACTATTAACGATATTGAAGGCAGATAAGGATTTTGAAGACCAATTGGCCCGATTGACCATGATTGAAGTGTTTGAGCTTCTTGGTAAAGGCGACCCCACGGCCACGGCTTATCGTAGGAAGATGTTTGCATTCCTACACTAGACTTCATTCGGCGTCTATCAATATCGGGAGAACTAACGAGTAATTCTTGTCGCAATTCTTCTAGGTCTTGACAGAGGTTTTGCTAGTAGATGTTGTCATTTTTGCAAGTAGGCGCTAGTGTTTATGGGCATCGCAAGTTGGCAATGACTTACTGGGTAAATTAACTTGTTCACAACCTGACCCATTGAATAATTTTTTACTTTGCTGGAATTTTATTAAATCTTTACATTAAAAAAAATCTATAAGTCATTGATATATAGTAGTATAAGTTTAGTTTTGGTGCGGATCTCCTAAGGAGCTGGTTCAAAATCGACTAAACGTACTAAAAATAATCAAAGTTACCCCCAAACTTATCCACAACCTTTGCGGACATCTTTATCTCAAAATCGCCTAAGCGCTGAAATTACTGAGGATAAACGATCTAGAGATAGGAGCCAGATCAAGAATTTGATACATTGCATTTCTATTTTTGGCATATACATGCCTAGTTTTCACATTGAATGATCTGGAGTACACCCTGTGTCTGATAAAAATACCTTGTACTGGAAGGCCAATATTCGCTTGATGTTGGTCTTACTCAGTATCTGGTTTTTTGTTTCCTTTGGCTGCGGTATTTTACTGAGCGACTATCTGGATCAGTTTCACATTTTTGGGTTTAAGTTAGGTTTCTGGTTTTCTCACCAAGGTGCCATCTTTGTTTTCGTACTTTTGATTTTTATCTATGCTTGGCAAATGAATCGTCTTGATAAGAAATATGGTGCTTCATGAGCGCAACAGCCTTAACTTATCTATTTGTCGGACTGTCTTTCAGTTTGTACATCGGTATTGCTATCTGGAGTCGTTCTGACTCGACCAAAGAGTTTTATGTTGCAGGAGGGCATGTCCATCCTCTGGCTAATGGTGCAGCGACAGCGGCGGATTGGATGTCAGCAGCTTCATTTCTCTCAATGGCAGGCATCATTGCATTTGAAGGTGCAGATGGTGCACGTTACCTGATGGGATGGACTGGGGGTTACGTCTTACTCGCGCTGTGTCTTGCGCCTTACTTGCGCAAATTTGCTAAATTTACAGTGCCAGATTTTATTGGAGAACGTTATTACTCTCGTACTGCAAGACTAGTGGCGGTGGTTTGTGTCATTTTTATTTCCTTCACCTACATCTCAGGGCAAATGCGAGGGGTGGGTTTGGTATTTTCACGCTTTCTGGAAGTTGATATCAATACCGGTGTCATAGTGGGGATGGCAATCGTATTCTTCTATGCAGTACTTGGGGGGATGAAAGGGATTACCTACACTCAAGTTGCTCAGTATTGCGTGTTGATCTTTGCCTATCTCGTTCCAGCTATTTATATTTCTCTCATGTTGACCAATAATCCCTTCCCCATGTTTGGCCTAGGCTCTTTCATGGCCGGAGAGGAAGTCTACTTATTAGATAAGTTGGATGGTCTTTCAACTGAACTGGGAATGTCTGCTTTCACTGCGAGTAATAAGTCGACAATCGATATGTTCTTTATCACGGCTGCCCTGATGGCGGGTACTGCGGGCTTGCCTCATGTCATCGTCCGCTTCTTCACGGTACCCAGTGTTCGAGATGCGAGAATTTCAGCCGGGTATGCCTTGATTTTTATCGCGCTGTTATACACGACTGCACCTGCGGTTGCAGCGTTTGCAAGAATTAATATCATCGATACGTTAAATGAAATCAAGTATGCCGACGCACCTACCTGGTTTACCAAGTGGGAGGATTCGGGTTTGATTGCCTGGATAGATAAGAATGAAGATGGTCATATCCAATACCGTGGAGGAAATGCCCTTGATCCCAGAACGCCGGCCTATATTGATGCAGAGGGTAAAGAAGGTCAGCGATTGTTAAGTAATAAAGCAACAAGCAATGAAAATGAACTCTATATCGATCGTGACATAGTTGTCCTGGCTCACCCTGAAATTGCAGAATTGCCAAATTGGGTCATAGCGCTAGTTGCGGCTGGCGGTCTTGCTGCGGCATTGTCCACAGCTGCGGGTTTGTTGCTGGTCATTTCTGCAGCAATCTCCCATGATTTGTTGAAGATGACTTTTCGACCGGAAATTACAGAGAAACAAGAACTTCTTTATGCGCGAATTTCTGCCGCTGTAGCGATTGGCATCGCGGGATTGTTTGGGATATATCCGCCGGGTTTTGTTGCTCAGGTCGTGGCCTTTGCATTTGGACTTGCCGCAGCGAGTTTCTTTCCGGTCATTCTATTGGGTATTTTTTCTCGTCGTATGAATAAAGAAGCTGCGATAGCGGGGATGATCACGGGATTGAGTTTTACTTTCTCCTACATTGTTTTCTTTAAGTTCATTAGCCCGGAATTAAACAACGCTGCGCATTGGTGGTTTGGCATTTCTCCTGAAGGTATTGGGACATTGGGCATGTTGCTTAATTTTACGGTTTCATTTGTGGTGATGAATATTACGCCCCCGCCGCCACCAGATGTTCTTGCATTGATCGACAATATTCGACTTCCAGAACAAGAGGAAAATTAATAATGACTCAGGCATCAGCACTCGTTGCGACCTATAAAGAAGAAGGTATTCGCCGAGTAAAACTCGGCGTGACGGATATCGACGGTGTATTACGCGGTAAATACATTAGTCTGGATAAGTTTGAGTCCTTTGCAGATTCAACTTCAGGGTTTTGTGACTGTATATTGGGATGGGATATCGATGACCAATTATATGACAATGCGAGCTTTACGGGTTGGCATACTGCCTTTCCAGATGCCTTATATCGGCTAGAATTCTCAACCGAAAGGCGGCTAAAAGAAGAAGGAAACATTCCCTATTTCATTGGTCAGTTTGTTGCCAATGATGGAATAGGTTTGCATCCGATTTGCCCAAGAAGCCGCTTATCTCAAGTATTGGATACGGCGGCGGACATGGGTTTTGATACCAAGCTCGCATTTGAGTATGAATTTTTTGTTTTCAATGAAACAGCGCAATCTGTACGAGACAAGCACTATCAAAATTTGACGCCGCTTTCTCCGGGAAATTTTGGATATTCTATTCTGCGCACAAATACTTATTCTGATTTGTTTAATGAATACATGGATTATTGTATCGATATGGATTTTGCCCTCGAAGGTTTGCATTGCGAAACTGGACCGGGAGTTTGGGAAGGTGCCATAGCAGTAGATAGCGCGATGAATGCAGCGGACAAGGCGAGCCTTTATAAAACGTTTACCAAATCGTTTTTCCAGAAGCGCGAGAAGGTCGTTACCTTCATGGCGAAATGGTCAATGGACTATCCGGGACAAAGTGGTCACTGTCATCAATCCCTATACGATATTGAGTCTGGTAAAAACGCCTTTTATGATGCTGATGCTGAAAATGGTATGAGCACCATTCAGAAGCAGTATGTCGCGGGAATGCAAAAATATTTGCGCCCATTGCTGGCGATAACATCACCCACCATCAATAGTTATACGCGATTGGTTAAGGGTGCCTGGGCGCCCACTGCCGCAACCTGGGGGATTGAAAATAGAACCACTGCTTTGAGGGTCATTCCTGGATCAGACAGTTCTCAACGAGTAGAGTTTAGAATCGGTTCTGCTGATGCTAACCCTTATCTAGTGGCCGCAGCCATTTTGGGCGCGGGTTTGTTAGGGATTAAGGAACAGCTCAAGCTGGGAAGCCCGGTAGTTGGGAATGCCTATGACATACAGGATGCATTGCCTCCTGAAATGCAACTCCCCGGGAACTTGAGAGATGCCACTCGTGATCTTAAACGATCTGATGCTGCCCGTGAAATATTCGGTGAAACGTTTATCGATCACTTTGTGGCGAGTCGAGATTGGGAAGTAAGAGAATACGAGCGTCATGTAAATGATTGGCAGCTTAAGCGATATTTCGAAAATATTTAAGGCGTTTCAAGAAATGAAAATTGGCATCTTGCAAGCTGATTCTGTTCGAGAAGAATTTCAAGCAGAGTTTGGAGATTACCCGGATATGTTCATGCAGCTTTTCAAAGATGCTTCGAACGCTCCTCTGACATTTGAAATATATGACATCATTGCTAATCAGCTTCCTAAAAACATTGATGATTGCGATGCCTACTTAATCACTGGGAGTCGATTTAGTGTTTATGAAGATCTTGACTGGATTCATCGCCTTCGAGACTTTGTCGTTGAGTTGGATGCAGCCCGAAAAAAACTCATCGGAATTTGTTTTGGCCACCAACTTATAGCACTCGCTCTCGGCGGCAAGGCCGAATTAGCTCAAGTCGGTTGGGGGGTGGGCGTTCATACCAGTGCGGTGACTAAAACAGCTTCGTTTATGGAACCGAAGTTGAGTCAATTCACGGCCTTGGTGAGTCACCAAGATCAGGTAACTGAGTTGCCAGAAGGTGCGAAATGTCTTGCTTCGAGTGACTTTTGCCCATTTTCTATGATTCAAATCGGGAGTCATATACTCACTTTTCAGGGCCACCCTGAATTTCATAGGGATTATTCCAAAGCATTGATTGAAATGCGGCAGGATATCCTGGGAGACCGTATTAGTACTGAGGGATTGGAAAGTCTGTCGAAGAAGACCAATGAAGATATTTTGGCCCAATGGATAATGACTTTTTGCGCCCTATAGAACCTTAATGTAATTAAGAGGCCGCAGGCTTTGTACTAAACAGCCGCAGGCGTTATTGAACAGCCGCTGCCGCAGCTGGTGCTACTTCCTGATCAGGTTTTCTTGTTCTTCTTCGTTGTAGTTCAGCTATTTTTTGTCGTTTTCGTAAGAAATGTGGCATCACCTGAGGTTTGTGCAACGTAATAGAAAATTGCCGATTTCCAATGGCTTCGTTTCCTCTCATGATGCTATCAATGTGATCGAGTTGGCCTGATATTGCAGCAACATTACTACGCATTTCCTTATTAAATTTTTCCATATCCGGTTTTTGTAATGCCATGTCTTCGGCGGACATCGACTTTGCCTCTACTGCAAATAATTGATATGCATGATCGATCTCGACCTTAGAGTTTTTCGAAAATTCTCGAAGTTGTAAGAGCCAATCGCCAATGGTGTCTCGGGTAACTTGTTGCATGTGAGAAGTGGAAAGCATCGCGCTAAGCTCATCGCAGTGGACAACCACTTGCTGCCAAACTAAAGCGCCGTCAGAGAGTAGATTAGCGATCTCGGAATAGTGTTCGTTCTTATTGCTCTGGGGTAGCTCAGCTTGCGTCTGCAACAGCCTTCGTGTCTTTATTCCGGTATAAAGCGCGATGCTGGCTAATAAGACAGCAATTCCCGACAAGCTGATAGCTATAGTGGTTGGAACATCCATATTCGAAACCTCATCAATAAAACATTGCACTTCTAAAGCTGCACTTTTAAATATAGTTCAATTCTACCAAATAGATATAATTGCGCCCTTTTTCTGTAATAGAGGGTTCAGGTACATGGATGGATTATCACGGCTTCAGGCAATACGCCACAGCAAAACCTTTGAGATATTTATTATCACAATTATTATTGCGTCAGCATTATTGGTGGGCATTAAAACCTACGATATGCCTCAATCTGTTGTTCAAATTCTTCGAGTGATGGATTGGTTAATCACCAGCATTTTTGTTGTTGAAATTAGTATCCGATTTATAGCTGAAAAGAAAAAGATTAACTTTTTTCGGAGTGGCTGGAATCTCTTTGACACTCTCATCGTCTGCATCAGCTTGATACCAATTGAGAATACGGATATGGCCTTGGTCGCTCGCTTAATAAGGGTGTTCAGAGTGATGCGAATGGTGAGTGTCATCCCTGAACTAAGAATGTTGCTGAACTCACTATTGATTGCGCTTCCGAGATTGGGCTATGTAATGGCCCTTATGTTTATCATTTTCTACATATATGCTGCTGTGGGTAGCCTCTTTTTTGAAGATATCAATCCTGATCTTTGGGGGGATATTGCGATCTCCATGCTGACTTTGTTCCGTGTCATGACCTTTGAAGATTGGACAGATGTTATGTATGAAACCATGGCTGTTTATGGGTGGAGTTGGATATTTTTTGTTTCTTTTATTTTCCTAACTGCTTTTGCCTTTTTAAATATGGTTATTGGCATAGTGGTAAATGTACTTGAAGAAGAACATCAGAAAGAACTTGAGCTTGATCCCAACTATGTCAGCATAGAGGACTTAAGGGATGAAATTGCTGAACTGAAAACTATTATGGTAAATCGCTTCCCTGGTTCATAATGCCTCAATATTCAAAATAGGAGCAGGTACAACGATGTTAACGATACACCACTTACGAATTGGCAGGTCCATATTCTGTGTATGGCTATTAGAAGAACTCGAACTTGAATATGAGTTGGTGGAGTATGTTCGTCATCCTGAAACGATGCGGGCACCATCTTCGCTTAAAGATGTTCACCCTTTAGGAAAATCTCCAGTGATCGATGATGACGGGCTCATTCTTACTGAGTCTGGCGCGATAACCGCATACCTAATTGAGAAACACGATAAAGCTGGGAGGTTCTCTCCGTCTCGATCTGATCTAAGGCAATGGGCAGAATATACGCAATGGTTACATTATCCTGAAGCATCGGTATTCGGTCCTTTGTTGATCAAAATGTTGAGTTTGAGAAGTGCTGAGCCCCAACCGCTATTTTCAGGTTTTAGTGATCCGGAGATTGCCCTGCACCTTGGACACATTTCCAATCGTCTTGGAGATCAAACTTTTATTCTGGGTGAAGCATTCTGTGGAGCAGATTTTGGAGTTACTTATGTCTTATCGATGGCAGATCGACTTGGGCAGCTAGAAGGCTATGATAAATTGAGTGAGTATTTAAATCGAAACATGCAAAGGCCAGCTTTTCTTAGGGCGATAGAAAGGGCTAAGGATTAGCATTTCGTAGCACCTTTGCTCTTTTGTCTGGACCGTCGTGGTGCCACCCGGGGGCGAGAAATAGATAGCTGAGTTTGTCCTTCATGGACTTAGCCTGTTTCATGTCCCTCCAAATCGCGCCATATTCTCCGAAAGCAATCTGTATTGGATTAAATGACTTGATATTTGTTGTTAATCCATATTTAGGAGGTTCAGTTTCTAACTCAGCTGAGAATGTACCCAATAGTTTATCCCGAATTATGAGGACGCCTGCGTGGTTACAGTCCAGATATCGAATGTTTGAGGCATGATGGACTCGGTGGTGTGAGGGGGTATTAAAAACCTTTTCAATAATGTCAGGAAATTTTCTGACTAATTCTGTGTGAATCCAAAACTGGTAGGTCAGACTTATGGATATCACGATGAATATCATCAGAGGGTCAAAACCCAGAAGCGGTAGAGGCAACCAGAAAAAGAACTTGTGAATTCTTTCGCCGACACCTTGTCTTAGTGCGGTTCCAAGATTCAAATATTCAGATGAATGATGGGGAACATGCCCCGCCCAAAAAATTCGCACTTCATGATTAGCACGATGGAAGCAGTAATAAATAAAATCGTCCAGAAAAAACAAAAGAATCCATGCCCACCACTGACGTTGAATGATATCTCTGAGAGGGCTTAACTCATGAAGTTGAAAGAAAATGATGAATGCGATTATTTTAGGGAAAAATTCCATCAATGCAGAAAATACCAACATTGAAAGTGAGGCTAGGGTATCTATGCCTTTATAAAGCTGTCGTTTTTGTTGGTATGAATAGATCGCTTCAAGGATGATGGCCAATAGGAAAATAGGCAGAACAATGATACCAAGTTTGTCATCAGCCAGTTGAGCCAGAACATCTTCCATTTAGCTTATTTCTCTTAATTTATATATTGCCCGAAGCTGGGCAGACATCGCACATTTTGAAGATTCTTTGAAAAACACATTAACATTCAAGTCGAGAAACTCATGTCCCTTTTTGTTGTAGAGCGATTCAATGGCACATTCAACAATAAGGTCTGTATTGTCTTCAACCACGCAATAGAACTGAGACTCTGTTTGCAAATGTATCCAGGGATTCATATAGGCATTACCCGCAAGAACCCAGTTGGTTAGACCCAACATGAAGGATGCGTTTGCGAAGGCGCCTCCTGATTGCCGCGCGTTGTGGATGCTCGGCATAGCATTTTTGTCCTTTAGATAACTCGCCATATTGGTTTTTTGGCTCCATCTGGCAGGTAATGCGTGCATGCCAATATGCTTTAAGTTTTCCATAGCCTCTCTTGTAGCAGCTGGAACATCTTGGTCTTTTACAAGTATTTTATGTTTGAGAAGAATAGGGGGTGCCGAAAAATTGCTATTCAAATTAACGGTAGCACTCGCACAAAATGTTCCTTCTTCATCAATTAGACTGGCGGAGTAAGCATCTTTGCTTACATTGTCTAGTTTAACTTCGAACTGAAAACCATCGTACAAGGGTTTGTGAACAACAACCTTTGCATGGCCAGATTCTAGCCAGGATTGTCCCCATGTTATAACGGCAGGATGCAGCAAGTAAGAAGACACGGTAACACCAGGAACTAGTCCCCCTTTAAAACCACAAGCCTTTGCCATTTCGTCAGAATGTATTTGGTTTTGGGAATCTGTAGAAGGGTTATAGGCTACTGCCTGCCAATTTTGTGCTAAATCCATTGTTTGATCTCCTTCTAAAATTCAGGAATTCCCCGGCCAGAGCCAGGCAGCTCCACGAACCCCGCTGGAGTCACCATATTTTGCTTTAACAAATTTTGTTTCTAACTGGTCTGAGAATATATACCGGGGTAGGTAATGTGGCAATCTTTCATAGAGCATATCAATATTAGAAATGCCTCCCCCAAAAACGAAAGTATCGGGGTCGAGAACATTGATGATATTAGAAAGTGCAAGCGCCAACAAATGACAGTATTCGTCTATGCAATCAAGGGCTGCTTGTTGTCCTGCAAGCGCGAGTTCAGCAATAAGCTTAGCGTTTCCATCTTCTTGAGTTTGGTCGGGGTTTTTAAATGTATTGTGATAGGTTCGCGTCAGGGCTGGCCCAGATAGCCATGTTTCTATGCAGTTTTTTCTGCCACAAAAACATTTTCTATCGTTGGTAAATGATTCTTTACTGCCTTGGTAAGCGTCAAGGCACAGAGGAATGTGTCCCCATTCTCCGGCGATGGAGTCTGCGCCCTGAACAAGTTGTTGGTTGATTACGATTCCTCCGCCAACACCGGTTCCGAGAATCAGCCCGAAGACTGATTTGCTTTCTTTCGCAGCGCCATCCCATGCCTCTGATAGCGTAAAACAATCCGCGTCATTGGCAATTTTTACGGGTCTCATGATGAGCGCCTCAAGATCATTTGGCAGAGGTCTGCCATTTAAGCAGGTACTGTTTGAGTTCATGATCATGCCGCTAACCCTGGAAACCGTGCCAGGGGTGCAAATACCGATAGGCAAATCTATTGGTAATGATAATTCCGTGCTCACTTTTTCAAGTAAACCTGAAATCGTCTTCAAAATGCCGTCATAGTTATCTCTAGGGGTATTTTCTCGTTGTCGCGCTAAGATGCTGCCATCGCTTTTTAGCACCACAATCTCGATTTTTGTGCCGCCCAAATCAATACCAATACGAGGCTGTAACTTTCTTGAATTCATACAGGCATCTTATCATGGTCACTCACTCGCCTAGTGACTGTTAGCTTTTCCGTAGCCTTGGTATACTTAAAATCTAAATTAGATGGAGAAATACCATGTTTGATACTCGGACTTCTAATACTGAACTGCACTCTGAATCGAATCCCGAGCCGATTCTTGAACCGAATCTCCAACCGAATCCCCAACCGAATCCAGCTTACGATAAAATTGCCAACCTGCTTGGATTCAGCCACGCACTCCTGGTTAGCCCGTGTGCTTGTTGTTCCCCCGTGATATCTGAGTTGAACAATTCGATGAAGGTGAGCGATCGTGTTTTGAGTGATCCAGAACATTGGCAAAAGCGCGCTGCACCCCTAGCGGAACTCTCTGTTAAAACGCAAATCTTCATTAATGTAAAAATTTATACGGTCAATGAATCCTTCAGTTCGGAAGAAGCCATGGCGATAAAAGACGGGAAGATTGTTGCACTTGGTAGGGAAGATGCACTACGAGAAGATTTTAAAGATTCAGAATTAATTGATTGTAAGGGGCGAACAATATTGCCTGGATTCATTGAGCCACACATGCATTTTCTACCTATTGCGACCATTGGCCAGTTTGAGAATGTGGGTCCGTTTCGGTTCCCAACCTTTGATGGTGCCTTAGATCGACTGAAAGAATTAGCTGAAAAAGCGGAGGAGGGCGAGTGGATAATGGCTCGTCAATTCGACCCTTCGCTTCAGGAAGGGCCGGATCAATTAACCCGCGATATGTTAGATGAGGTTTCTACAAGCCATGCAATTTTTGTATATAACGCCTCCTTACATTTTGCTTACTGTAATTCTCGTGCTTTGGAAATTGCCGGGATTGATGAAAACACAGAAATTGAACCGGGATCTACCTTTGGACGGCTTGAAAATGGCCAGCCAAATGGTGTTCTTCAGGGCGGCGTAGCGATTGGAATGGTTGCTCGTCATAACCCTGCCCAAGAAGATTACGATTTGGCTGAAGCTTGTTTAGCGGTTTGTCATCAAGCCAACAAAGTGGGTATTACAACATTTTGTGATCAAGCTACGGGGGTTGCGAGGGGCGTAAAGGAGCTCGACTTATACCAAGCATTAGCTGATTCTAATCGGATGACAGCAAGATTGCGCTATTCTCTTATGTCGAGTTTATCGGAAAAGTGGATAGAGAATGGTGTGCAGTTTGGCGATGGGAATGCTTTGGTGAGAGCCAGTGGTTGGAAGATTGTATCTGATGGATCTAATCAAGGATATACAGGGCTACAGCGTGAACCTTATCTTTATGGTGATAATCAATATGGCGTAGCCTATGTTGAAGCCGAAGATCTTAAAGCGATGGTGCGAGATGTTTCTGAAAGAGGATGGCCGGTTGTTGTTCACGCTAATGGAGATAAGGCGATTGATAATACCCTTGATGCTTTTGAAGCGACTGTGGAAGCGGGGGTCACCTTAATTAGCCCTTGTCGAATCGAGCATTGTTCGATTCTTCATGACGAACAAATTGAGCGCATTCACAAGTTAGGCTTGTCTCCCAGTTTTCTAATTGGTCACGTTTACTATTGGGGCAAGGCCATGCGAGACACTATTTTTGGAGAACAAAAAGCAAGACTCTTAGATCGAACGGCGAGTTGTGAAGCCTCAGGTATTCGATGGACATTGCATTCGGATGAACCTGTAACTGAAATGGGTCCATTACGATGCATTGAAAATGCAGTAACAAGAAAACTTTGGCGTGAACCCGAATCTCAATTGGCACCTGAGGAGTGTATCGATGTTCAAACTGCCATCAGGGCAATGACCAGAGATGCAGCCTGGCAGTGTCACTCTGATCATGAAGTTGGAAGTTTAGACGTCGGTAAGTTTGCAGACTTCATTATCTTAGATAAAGATCCCTGCAAGGTGCTTGTTGATGAGATTAGTGAGATTAAAGTCTTGGAAACTTGGATGGGTGGTCGTTGTGTTTACGCCGCCACACTAGATGGCGTACCTTTGTAACTCGTAATTCTATGTATCGCAATTTTAAGTATCGCAATTTTAAGTATCGCAATTTTAAGTATCGTAGTTGCGACGTCCTGATGGGTATGAGTCATCAAGCACAAAATAGGCGATACCGTAAGCTAGCAAGGCAAACTGAGGGGCGACAAATAGGCTAATAACAGCGGCAGTTCTGACACAAAATCGAGATATGTCCAGATACTGCGCAATACCAGCGCAAACGCCTGCTATTTTCTTGTGACTCAGATCCTTTTTTAAGGTTCTTCTTATCGCTATAGTCGTTATAAGTATCTGTTTCATCAAATCGACATCTACGCATGATTCAAGTCTCGTTATCTAAGCTAGTTGTTATTTAAGCTTGTTGTAACTGCTTTGGTTTCTGTTCCATTCGCGACTTAAGTGCTTCAAGTTCTACATTTAAGTGCTCGTCATGCTCAAGTTCGTGAATCTCAGCTGATAAGGTCTTGCTACCTAAATCAAAGGCTTCTATTTCACCTTCCATCTCGTCTAGCTTTCTTTCGTAAGACTCGAAACGATTAAAGGCATTGTCAATCGATACGTCATGCAATTGACGTTTAACTTTGATTCGAGATTCTGCAGTCTGGCCTCGAACAATGAGAGCCTTCTGACGCGCGCGGGCATTTTGGAGTTTTGCTTCCAGCTGTTCAGCATCACTTTTCAATTTCTTAATTGAGGTGTTGATTTGAATCAAATCCCCTTCAATCGAAGTGATCGCAGTTTCAAATCGTGTCCTCTCCTTTAGGGCTGCCTTCGCCAAATCATCTCGACCTTTACTAATGGCGAGCTCTGCTTTTGATTCCCAAACTTGAACTTCACGTTGGTAAGCTTTTATTGATTGTGCGATCTGTTTCTTGTCCGCCAGATAGCGGGCTGATGCAGAGCGAACTTCAACCAGTGTTTCTTCCATCTCTTGCGTGATTAACCTGACGAGCTTCTCTGGATCTTCTGCCTGTTCCAGAATGGCGTTTAAGTTAGCGTTGATGATCTCGGAAATTCTGCTAAAAACTGTCATGACGATGCCTCTACTTACTGCATTAAAAATAATGGTTGTTTTGCTTGTGTTTGTACTCGATCTAATGGATTGCAAAGACTCGGTACAATGGTTTGAGTGATTGTCGACTGAGTCGAAGCACGCTTCGCTTGTAGTTCGTCTGACTGTGCTACGACGCCGAAGCCGAGCATAACTAAGATGATTAAACCGAAAGTAAATCGGTTTGAATTTGCTGTGTAGTCGCGCTTAATTTTGTATTTCATCTTCTTGCTCATTCCATCAATATGTTTCTTGACCAAATGTAATTCAGGATCCGTGCCAAGTTTTAATAATTATATAAGCCATTGAATATGAACGATATAATATTTTTTTACTTAGTGATTGCTCTAGATAATAAAGATTTACTTAAACCTGTAAACCGATAGTTGGTTAAATTAACTAATGAATAAAATAAACGCGATGGAAAATTCAGTGAGCTATACTCGCGGCTACTTATTATTAATGTGAAAGGACTACGCCATGAACGGTGCAGAAAGCATGCTCGAAACTTTAATCAATAATGGGGTTGAAGTTTGCTTCAGTAATCCTGGTACCTCAGAGATGCATATGGTTTCTGCCATGGGTAAATCAACTGGGATGCGTGCTATTTTGGGGCTATTTGAGGGTGTTTGTTCCGGTGCCGCAGACGGCTACTCGAGGATGGCTGGTAAGCCTGCTTGTACGCTATTACATCTGGGTCCTGGTTTGTCTAATGCTTCTGCCAACCTTCACAATGCCTATAAGGCCAATTCTGCAGTGATCAATTTGATTGGTGATCATGCTCTATACCACAAAAAATATGATGCGCCTCTAACGTCAGATATTGAGGGGCTGGCGAATCCTGTTTCCCACTGGGTTAGAACATCACAGAGTGCAGAAGCGCTTCCTAAGGATGCTGCTGAAGCAGTACAGATAGCGAATACAGGTCCTGGGAAGATAGCGACCCTAATTGTACCAGCAGATTGTGCTTGGGATGATTCCATCGCGGCAACGGCAAAGCTGGCTATTCCCCAAGTGCCTATAGTTGATGACAATGCAATTAGTGATGCAGTTGAGTTACTCGATAACAATAAAAGTACCGTATTGCTAATGAACAATATGGCTTTGACTGAAAAGGGTCTAGAGCTTGCCGATAAAATTTCGCAGAAAACAGGTGCGAGGGTATTTTGTGACACATTTACCAAGCGATTACCAAGAGGACAAGGTAGATGTAAGATTGAACGCTTGGGTTATTTTGCTGAACAGGCATCTGAACAACTAAAAGGGGTAGAACAATTTATTATGGTTGGCACCAAGGCTCCCATCGCTTTTTTTGCTTATCCAGGAAAAGCGAGTGAGTTCTACCCTGAGGATGCGGCACTTCATGTGCTCAGCCACCCCGATGAAGATGCGGAGGATGCGCTAGAGCGTTTGTGCGTGTCTTTGGGTGCGGGTGATCTGGAACCAAGAGCTATCGAACTGAAAAAGCCGGGATTAGGTTCAGGTGATTTGACGCCTTCGAGCATTGGAATGACCTTTGCCGAATTAATGCCCACAGATGCCATTGTGGTAGACGAAGCAGCAACCTCTGGTGCAGCTTGTCAAGGATATAGTACGACAAGTGAGCCACACGATTGGTTGTCTTTAAGCGGGGGTTCAATTGGGTTCTGCCTCCCTGCGGCAATTGGGGCTGCGGTGGCTTGCCCTGACAGAAAGGTTATCTGTTCTCACGGTGATGGCGGCGCGATGTATACCATTCAATCCCTCTGGACAATGGTTAGAGAGAATCTCGATATATGCATTATTATCTTTGCTAATAGAAAGTATCAAATTCTACAAGTAGAACTCGCAAGAGTAGGTGCGCAATCAATGAACAAAAAAACCCTAGATGTTTTGAACATCGACAATCCTGAATTGAATTTTGTTAATTTGGCAAAAGGAATGGGGATGGATGCGGTACGGGTGAATACAATTGAGGAATTTAATGAAAACTATCGGGCTGCAATGGATAAGAAGGGGCCCTTTCTGATAGAGGCTGTCATTGGCTAATCAAGTTGTTTCGATGTAATTAACCAGTAAAGGGATTAGTATCAATTTCCAAATTCTGAATAGCGACAGAGTATGAGAACACTTAAAGTGATTTTGATCATTTTGAATTTGTGCAGTTTCGAATTTGTCGTGGCTTCCGGGATTGACCTTGAATCCGCCAGTATTACGCTCGCTCTGACCTTTGAACCCCCTAACCTCGATAGTTCAAAATCTACCGATACGGTTAGTAGTCTCATATTGCGAATGACGCACGAAAGACTGGTTGAAATGGATAAGCGTGGAAAAATCATTCCTGGTGTTGCTGAACGATGGTCCAGAGAAGGCTTGGAGGTTACTTTTTGGTTGAGGAAAGAAGCCCAATGGGCTGATGGTGTGCCGCTCACTGCACATGATTTCGTTTATGCGATGCAGAGACTAGTGGATCCGGTGACGGCAGCCAGTGGCTCGACATTCTTTGCTTATATTATTGAGAACGCCCTCGAAATATTGTCAGGAAATTTACCCCCAGAAAAGCTGGGTGTCCGTGCCGTGAGTGACCATGTTCTTAAAATAAAACTCAGTATGCCCGCACCATACTATTTGAGTGTATTTAGTTCTGTAAATTTCGGTCCTCTGCGACAAGACTTTGTTGAAAGTCAGGATGGTCGCTACGCTGCGGATGCAAAAAATTCTCTCGGAAATGGCCCCTATCTACTTGCATAGCTGGATACATGCCTCGTCATTAAAATTGAAGAAAAATTCCAGGTACTGGAATGCTGAAAAAGTTGGCTTGAATGAGGTTAATTTTGGTTATATTACTTCGGATACTCGTTCCCTATTAAATTTATATAAGACCAAAGAGCTAGCATCCCTCCGTTTGAATGAAGAAATATTGAAGGATGCATTGGAATATGGTTTGCGAGTACAGAAAGCCCCAACAAATTGTTTGAGCTGGATCATGTTTAACTTAGCTGAAGATAGAGTGACCAGCAATCTCAAGATAAGGCAGGCAATACGGTTTGCCATTGATCGAGATGCCTACACGAACGTTATTGTTGGTTTACCCGGTACGCGAAAGATCGACACGGTTTTTACCCGAAGGATGCAGGGTGTTAATGGGCCTTTTCAGAAAGAGTACCCCACCCCAGAAATTGGATATGATTTAAGCCGCGCACGTCAGCTAATAGCTGAAGCCAAACAGGAACTCGGTGTTGAAAAATTACCCCCGCTCATTATGCTCATTAATGAGACACGCCAGATTGAAGCGGAGTTTGTGCAGTCTCAACTGATCAACGCACTCGGGATAGAGCTTCGCATTGATAAGCAGACCTTTAAACAAAGCCTGGTTAAAATGAGAGGAGGCGATTTTGATATTGCCAGAGCCGGTTTTTGTGGAGGGGCTCTACGAGATCCCGTATTTTTTGCAGGCATATTCCACTCTCAAAGTAGTTTTAACGATATGAATTTTAATAATCCGGAATACGATAGTTTGATGGCGCTGACCCACGGAACTGATGACCAAATAATCAGGATGCGAGCTTTTGATAAAATGCAGCATATCCTTTTTACTGATATTCCAATAATTCCAACGATTGAA
Source organism: Pseudomonadales bacterium (assembly GCA_016763855.1). Taxonomy (GTDB): domain Bacteria; phylum Pseudomonadota; class Gammaproteobacteria; order Pseudomonadales; family Azotimanducaceae; genus JAHRVQ01. The sequence continues at coordinate 7,144 of JAESSY010000206.1, read as the reverse complement.
TCATCCTGGGTTTATGTTCAAGATCGCCAATTAAAGGGGTTGAATCGCTACCCAGTCACTGACTTTTCTAGAGCGAGGTTAATAGGATTTGAACTTTGATGTACCATTGCACTCTTTCACTAGATATTCTATCTTGCTCTCAATAGTGACAATTACCTGAGGATGAACCATGTCGAATGAAGGCTACCATGAACCCATCAATGAACTTTCCGATGAAACCAGAGATATGCACCGAGCAATTTCATCTTTAATGGAAGAGCTAGAAGCTGTAGATTGGTATAATCAGAGAGTTGATGCATGTAAAAATGAAGAGCTCAAGTCCATTCTTGCTCATAATCGTGACGAGGAGAAGGAGCATGCAGCGATGGTCTTAGAGTGGATAAGAAGGCAAGATCCGTGTTTTGACAAAGAGTTAAAAGACTATTTGTTTACGGATAAACCGATAGCTCATCAATAGCTTATCTAATAGGAACAATACCCAGAATCCAGTCAACGCAATCGTCATTATCTGAGATACGCAATTTTCGTAACATGTAGTTGAGTTGTGGGATTTCAGACCGCAAGGATTCGATTTTGTCCTTTTTAAAGTAAAGAAACTTGCAAGGCTCGGTTGCTTTAACAGTTTTACACTTGTTAGTCGAAAGCGGACACCATCCGAACTCTTGTCCGAAAGCCGCATCGCATTGTGTTTCGCCCTCTGCCAGTATAAACCAGGCATCATCGTCTAGTTTTAAACTGTCACCTTTATCCAGTGAAAGGAAGTTAGCTGATCGACCCACTGTTTCTAGTACTGTTGAATTCAGCGCCCTGAATTGAGGTAAATCTCTTATGACAGGACGGATTGACCAGCGACGTAATAATTCGTCTTTAAATCCCTCGCTCTCTATGAAAGCGCTAAAGGTCTCTTCCGAAAATAAACAGATGCTAACGGGGGTAGAGGCGACAACACTTGCATTCCGACTACCTTGGCCTGTTATTACTGCCATTTCACCGATAATGTCACCTGCTTGTAGTTGTGCGACGATGTTAGATCGTTCTCCATCATGTCGAACGACACTGCAATATCCTGTTAATACAAGATATACAGCACCTCTACTCTGTGAACCCTGAACAACAATGACATCATCAGTATTATATCGGCGTATTTCTTCTTGAGCAAGTAAACTGCGCATCCAACGATTGGGGAAAGGTGAGCCCAGCCACTCACTTAAATAGTGATTTACTTGTGAGGTATATATGCTGGAATCACCTTCAAAAATGGTATATCGCTTACCGGAACTAGCCAATGAGAAGGTATTATCAAATTTTGGGGGAAGCTGCTCTACATGGACAAAGATAATGCGTTCAGCCTGTGAGCTAAGCGCATCTGCTGGATTGCCATGGATTTCACCTGCGCCGCCATCTGCAATAAGCATGTGATGGTCAGCATTAAATAAATCCTCGAGCTTGTTTAAGGTTGAGTCTCTAACGATGCCTTCTTCATTCAATGCACGGATCGAACTCAGACTATTGTTATCCCCAATGATACAAAGCTGTCGAGTAGACTCTTTGTGTCGAATTGAAAAAGTTGCACCAATGGTAGGAATGCTATGGACAGTCACATGAGGGTCAATAATTAGCCCAAAATAATTAATTTTTTTGCCAGGAATGGCTTCAACCAGTGTGAAGTGTTCTGCGATAACCTTCCAGTTCCAGCCTAGATTGCACGCGAGTTTGTCCATCGCCATATTATAAATTTCTTTGGTGGTAATGACTTCCACCTTATGCGGCATCATCATCAGCGGAAACATCGCACAATGATCATCGTGCAAATGCGTTAGAAAAATTGCGGATATTTGGTTTTTAGAAATACCGCGAGCATAAAGATGCTCGTCAAGAAAAGGTATTGAGTCTATTAGGATATAGTCGCCGTTATGACAAAGTGCCAGTCCAGTGCAGGGTTCATCTACCGTGAAACCAGATGCACCACCGAGCACCTCAATTCCGAGTTTAATGAGCCCGCCAGGCACATAGTCGGATTGAACCTGATAGGGTGGGAGAACACGTTTTGCATCCATTAGATCTACTGAGACATGACCGTGTTTGTTTGAAAATTTATATCTATCAAGGCCTGTATGATCAACCAGAAGAGAACCTACCTGTGCACGGCCATTGTCAAATGGAATAGCCTCAAAAAAGTTCTCAATAGGGATCGACTGCCCATTTTTGTCCTTTACTGCCAGTGCATCTGAAACCGCAAGCCATTCCTCTTTTAGTTCAGAATCTGTTCCCCAAAAATCCAATTCTTCTCTTGTTGGGCCTGTTAATGTCAGACGCATTAACCTGAGTGCCTGGCTAATATCTGTTTCTTCCCCAACGAGTTGAATTTTTCGACCTTGTTCCAGACCTTTAGCTACAAAAACGAAAAAATAAAATGGGAATTCAAGATTGTTGAGTAAGGCGCCGTCTTTCTCTTTAACATCCGTGAGGAGAATTGCATCGAAATGCATGATTTTATTTAGCAGAAGATTTTTGAGAATCTCAGGGGGTTGACCTACCAACACGACAGTGTGGTCATCTTGTACGACTCTACTTGCCTCTGCGGGAATCAATACTGTTGGTCGAGCCATAGTTGATCTTCTTTATTATCGTGGCTTCAGTGTACCGAATGCTAGCGAGGGGGAAAAGGATAATCATTAACCAAATTACGATGAGTTTCTCAGGAAGTTAGAGTCGTAATTTCCTCTATAAAGCCCTAAGATCGCTGTTTTATTGTACAAAGTTCACAAAACACCTGAGTGAACGGTGTGTTTGGCAATTATTTAGCATATGTAAGTAAATTGTATTAAACGGAGTAAAAATGAGCAATGTAGTCCGCTTGGATGAAGCAGAGAAGGTGCTTTTCAGAGATAGTGTTAATAAGTTTCTTGCTGTGGAAGTTGAGCCCTATTTCGATCAGTGGGAAAAAGACGAAATCTTTCCTAGGGATATTTGGCGCAAGTTAGGGGAGAGCGGATTTCTTTGCGTTGACATGCCTTCAGAGTATGGCGGTTTCGATGCGCCATTTGAACTGAGTTGCATTGTAGTAGAAGAAGTATCCAGAGCTGGATATGGTTCTCTGGCATCCAGTCTGTCAGTACATTCCGATATTGTTGCCCCCTATATTCTAAATTTAGGAACAGATGCTCAGAAAGAGCGGTGGATTCCCAAAATGATAACGGGAGAGTTTGTCGGTAGTATCGGTATGACCGAACCTGGCGCTGGTAGTGATTTACAAGGTATGAGGACTTCAGCCATTAAAGATGGCGATGAGTACATTATAAACGGACAAAAAACTTTTATTACGAATGGGCAACATGCAGATTTGATTATTCTTGCAGCGAAGACGGATCCTAAGCTCGGTGCAAAGGGAATTACACTTTTTGTTGTTGATTGCCATATAGCCGGATATGAAAAAGGCCGAAACCTTGAAAAAATGGGCTTACATTCAGGAGATACATCGGAAGTTTTCTTCTCTGATATCCGTGTTCCTGCGGACGAAATTCTTGGAGGAGAAGGGAAGGGCTTTTACAACTTGATGAATGAGTTGCCAAGAGAAAGACTTATACTTGGTGTTAGTGGAGTGGCGGCTGCAGAAGGAATGTTTGGTTGGACAGTTGAATATACCAAAGAGCGAAAAGCCTTCGGTAGTGCTATTTCAAGTTTTCAAAATACTCGCTTTGTTTTAGCTGAAATTAAAACCAATTTGGAGTTAAACAAGGCATTGGTTGAAAAATATGTTGCTAAGTTTATGGCCGGAAATCTGACATCTGCAGAGGCTTCAATTTGCAAATTGGCAGCGACCGAAATGCAATGTAAGGTCGCGGATCAATGCCTCCAACTCTTTGGCGGTTATGGTTATATGCGAGAATACAAAATTTCGCGAGCCTATGTTGATTCTCGTGTACAACGAATCTATGGCGGTACATCTGAGATCATGAAAGAATTGATTTCACGCAGTATTGTCGGTCGTTAGAAGGAAGAACAGATGCCAAGATATGATTACTACTGTGATGCCAACCAGAAGACGGTGGAAGTCATTCATAGCATGACAAGAAAGCTGAAAACCTGGGGGGAGGTCTGCGAGCTTGCGAAACTTTCTCTAGATGGGCTTCCTGCTCAAACTGCCGTGAGTCGTGTCATTACACAGGCACCAATGGCGAATACGCCGACAGGTAATGTAGGCTTAAAAGACTTAGGCTTTACCAAACTTGTGAAGCGGGATGATGGGGTTTATGAGAATGTTACCCGTAGTGGTAGCGAAAAAAAGTATATGAAATCCGGCGACCCCAGTTCTGTACCACATCTGAGTAAAAAATTGTCCGATTGACTTACACCCGCTACACCTTCCCTATTTGGAGGAATCTTTGATACAGAAAATTGTTATTTTTGTTTTTCTCACGCTTTTTGCATGTGATAGTTATTCTGATGACTCGCTGTCCTTTTATTTGGTGCAGTACCAAATCCCAGAGGATTGGCCAGCAAGTTATGAGCAACAACAAATAGAAGATAAACATATAAAGTATCTTGAACAGCTCTACAACAAAGAAGTATTAGTGATGGCAGGCTCTATACAGGAAAATGGCCACAGACTTGTGGTACTCCGCGATACTTCACTTGAACACGCCATCCAACTTGTTCAACTGGACCCTGCTATACGCAGTGGTTCCTTTGGTGCAAAAGTGAATACTTGGAATGTTGCTTTATCCTCACTTTGGCCCAAAATGAAAAGCCTACCTCGTTATGATCCAACGAAGCCTTTTATCTTAGAAAGGCTCGACCCCAATGCGCCTATTAATTTGAAAAAGCCTTAGTGACTAGATAGGAACTGTTTATTGCTCAGGGCTGTCTATTCTATAGCTCAGGGCTGTCTATGGCTCAGGGCTGTTTAGCGCTCAGGGCTGTTTTCAAGTTCGATTAAGTGGTCCACGACATCTAACATTCTGGATAAACCCACACTAGAGCTCGCTCTTACAAGATATTTTCCGTTGACCACGAGATTAGGGACTGTAGCAATCTTAAATCGGCGAGCGAGTTGGTCTGCTCGCTCTATTTTTTGGGTAATGGGAAGTGAGTTGAAGGATTTAATAAATGATTCTTTTTCTTCTGATTGGCTATTCGAAAAAAGAAATTCAGAAAAGCGCTCCGCTAAATTCTGGTTTCTTCTCACTTCGTGTATTTCTCGAAAAACACGTTTGTGATTCGCTTCCAGAAGCCCTTCAGCTTGCATTGCATAGTAAGCGCGGCCAAAGGTGCGCCATTGTTCATTGGCAATGACCGGCGTGCGGATAAATTTAACACTCTCCTTTTTATCTTCAGTCCAGTCCAATAAATCATCTTCTAAATTGTAACAATGAATACAGCCATAGGAGAAAAACTCCATTACTTCTATCTTGTCACCGCGAATTCTCCGTGGGTTCTCTAATAGAGAATAATGTTGTCCTTCCTTGAAACCGTCAATAAAGGGCGTCTCTTCTATCAATAAAGTTGATAAGTAAGCCAAAATAAGCATGACGAGGGCAATACTGATCCCTAATGCAATTTTTTGTTTTTTTAAAAATCGGGATTGTTTGGCGGACATGCTATTTCACTCTGGTAAACAGTTTAAGATGAAACCAGAATAACAATGTAGAGAACCAATGCCAACGTATATGAAGGTGGTCTCGACGAATATGCCTGCAGATGCAACTTAGCTTTCGGCTAAACTGCCGTGTCGCAAGATGGAGAAGTAAAATGAGAACATTAATCCTTATAAAGAATTTCGAAAAGGCAGGGTTTAAACTAGAAGCGCAGTCCTATATTCTGGCGATAAGGATGATGACAAGCTCAGTATCCCTACTAAAAAACGGTTATAAAACTAACAGAAGTGTGTTGATGTTTCGGAAATAGACAGAGAGCGTCAGGATTGAATTTCCTTAACGAGAATAAAGTAACACGTGCATAGGATTGAGTAAGTGAAAGAACAATTTATTAAAGAATGGAATAAGCGCCCTTGGTGGATGAACCTAATCTGGTACTTTTGCCTCTACATGACTTTTATTTACATGCCATTTGACATATTTACAAAGTCCCCAGAACAATGGGAAGAAATATGGTTTGGTTTCACCCTGACAGGGTGGGCTGCCAAGGCGACTGAGCCGCTTCATTGGTTAATCTATGGGACAGGTGCCTATGGCTTCTGGAAGATGAAATCGTGGATGTGGCCATGGGCTGCGGTTTACAGTTTGCAGGTTGTTATCGCGATGGTGGTATTCAACTTAATTGAAGATCGAAATGGCATCGTTAGAGGTACGCCACTTAGCGCGTTCATTGCTGGATGTCTATTTTTGCTACCGACCATAGCGTTATGGCGCACAAAAAACCATTTCAAGTTAGTTGATGATCAAAAGACAGATAGTTAGAAGGCGCTTTATTTGGCGTAGAATTCAACACTAGCAAGCCCATTAAAGTCACTATTCTGTGTCCATAATGTTGCATTATATTTGATCGTAGTGGCATAGATTATACTGTCTGTGTAGTGGCAACTTATGTTGAATGCCAAAATTACCTGCGTTTATTGCAATTTGTGTATCAAGAGAGATGACTTTACCTTGAGTCATATGAGCAATTATTTCGAGAGCTGACACTTCGCCTCTTAGCCGTAGCACGTGCTTAAATACCTCAGTAACAGTAATGCTTGGTACGAGTAATGTATCTATTGCTTCTATTGATTTTGAAAATATAAAAGAATTATCATCACCAGTGCGTGCAATAACAACAGATTTTATCCGTTTGCACCTGAGCCGAGCCTGCAACTAACTGGAGCAAAACCAGCATTTCATGAATAGTGCCGGGGAAGGTTAACCGAATAATGTCTAGGGCCCTCAATAAATTGATTGAGGCATCAGTTGAGAACTGAATAAGAGATCCTCTATATGTGTTTGTCGCAATCGTTTAGATTGTCGACCACGATGACAGATGAGATAAATGTAGTGGCTCAGTGAATTTGAGAGGGGCTAACGAGAATGTAGAAAAACCCAATCTGGGCTTGTTTGATTGTCAGCCAACATTTTCACGGATGTCTGTCCCTTATCTTCTCATTCCGTTCATTGTGCCACTATGCTGCCATTTGTCCATAGTTGTTTAT
>JAESSY010000205.1 GCA_016763855.1 Pseudomonadales bacterium | reverse complement strand
TGACACTTTCCGTCAAACTTTGCATGTAACCTGTACTTTCTGTTTTGTAAATCTCAACCAAAAGTAGTACTTTCCGGACAGGAACTAGCTACAAAACTAGCTCAGGGGCGTATACAAAGTGGTATTTAATGAAGTTCGTGATGTCGATTTTGGTCGATCGTTGATACAACATCCACGTTAATACGAGTTAACGTGTAAGCTTTCGATCGTTAGCTAAAACAGAATTTATGCGCGATGGAGATGTGTTCAGCGTGGCGATGATTGGTATATTCAGTAAGTTTAACTCAGGTTTTCGTGAGTTCTTTCTTTATAATTTCGCTCCAATATTTATTGATGTGTTCACTCTCGTTTCGACCTACACATTGCCTAGGAGATTGAAAACAGTGAAAGTTGAACGCCTATAAACTGACAATACTATTTTGGTGCATGGTGTAATTTAGAACAAAATTCAGGACACACAACCAATCTACTTTTAAACAATCCGTTATCTCCCACAAATATTTAATCCAATTTCCCTTACCCATTTAAGATTTCCCCCGTCCTATTTGAGAAAGGGTAGGTAGGTCGAGAGTTAGGGGGATAGAGAAATAGAGCGATTACGATTAACTAACACGGCTCACCATCCAAACCAAAAAGAATCTCAACAGCATAATAAACATCCAACTGATCCCCTTGCCAGTTTGAGGCAGCGGTATTTCGGTTTATGTTTAGACCGGCTTTGTCACTCAGTTTTTCAATCGACTCTGTTGATTGGTTGGGATCGGTGAATTGTGGATAGAGATTTTTTACGATAACTTCATTTCTCTTATTGATGAAGTTTAGGGTCGGGTTTTGATTGCCAGTTTCTTTATCTGGCGACCTTTCTTTGTCTAATGCACCTTCTTTGCTTTTTGAACCTTTTTTACTGAATGACTCTTCTTTAGTTGACGACCCTTCTTTAATTAATGACCGGGCTTTCTCAATTCGATATTCACCTTTGTGTAGTTGGGTATGATGATATCGGCATAAGGTGATCAGATTATTCATACTGGTCTCTCCCCCTTCGGACCAATGTTTAATATGATGGCTATCAGTCCATTTTGTCTGGCAACATCCTGGGAACACACAGCCCTGATCTCGCATTTTAAGTGCGCGCTTCATGGCAAGGGGGATGATGCGGGTCTTTCGCCCAATATTGACTACATTATTGTTATCGTCTTCTATGACTAAAGAAATACTCGCATCACAGCTAAGTTTATTAGCGATTGATGGGGGGATATGTTGATTGTCATCGGTATAACACAAGGGGCCCTGATTGATTTTGTAATCTCGGCTAAGCTGATTAGCATTCAGATGTAAAAGTACGTGTTGTGTATCAGCGCCAGATCGATTGAAGAGATTATCAGCGCCTTTGGATAAGCAATGTTCAGCCATTAAGGTGAGTGCATCGGCTCGATGGCTAAAAATGTCTGGCTTTTGTCCCTTTAAAAATGTTCCCGCTGAAACATTTTTGAACTCATCCTTCATCTCACCTTTCTCACTTATCTCATCTTCTGCTGAGTCGCTTTTTTGTTCAGCTTTTAGTTTACTACCTGATTCAGCGTCTAATAAAGTGCTCAATTCATTCTTCAATTCACAGAGATGCTCCTTTTTTAAACCATCCGCAATATTTTCAATCGCCTTAATCAGCACAGCACCGTCTTCTGTGGGTAGACGAATCTCAAAAACCGTCATACCGTCTTCTTCTTGATGCCAGAAGCAGCCTTTTTCCAAAACCAATTTTTCTTGGAGATATTCCGTACTATTAAGTCGCTTTGCAAGTTTGTATTTTTTCACAAGATATTCTACTTGCTGTGCCGTACCAAATTCAGCTATTTCCAATAAGAAGTGTTCATTCTCTGTTGTTGCAACCCGCGTCATGGCTCTGACTTTAGAATAACTGACTTCACCTTTTAGAAAGGCTGCATCGATTTTAGGTAGCTCTCTCAGAGCACGGGCAACTCGTACCTTCTCACGGGCCATCACATTGCCCATTCCCACTTGCCAGTTTAGCCAATGCGCAAAGGATTTAATGCCATCGCCATGCCAGCCTTCATTCTGGTCAAATTCATCTAACAATTTAATCAGCGGGTATTCTGCTGCATTCAAATGACCCGAAAGGGTGATGATTTGATCTGCAAGATTTTCACAATGGTTTCGCTTATTTAACGCCGCGATTTTCAATGCTTCAGGTGAACATAGCGGGAGAATATCAGTTGATGAATCATGCATAATAGGCGCTAAACTTAAGGTAATGTACATAGCTGTATGGATATACAGTATATCGCTTTTAGCCTATTTTTTAAAGGTAATAGTGTAGTTTGTGCTAGTTTTATTGGATAGCAGTTTGTTATATGAGGTGAATCACATTGTCCTATTCCCGTTCTATTTAGGCGTCGGCCTTGGCTTGATATTCCAATAAATCACCAGGTTGACATTCTAAAAATTCACAAATAGATTCAAGCGTAGAAAATCTAATGCCCTTTACCTTTCCTGACCGAATGAGAGAGATATTGGCTTCTGTGATGCCAACATACTCCGCAAGTTCTTTAGATTTTCGCTTTCTTTGGGCGAGCAGTACATCCAAATTGATGTTGATGGGCATGGTTCGCTCCTAGACGAAACTTTTATTATCTTCGGAAAGACGGTGAGCATCTTCAAGCACGTATGCAATTACAATCATGGTTAATCCTAGAAAGATTGTCGCAATATCTGTATCGGCTATGGAAATTGAAAGTACACGATGCCCCTCTGCATTATTGATGCTGGTTACAATGCTAAGAAACCCACCAGCAATTGGTTGTAAAAGCGCAAACCCGACGATGTACGCTGCAAACTTTTTCATTCGTGGCGCTGCCTCTTCTCGAAACAGTTCCAAATTGCGATACAACTCCAGCAAGCCGCGGAGTTGCCATAGCGCGAGTAGCAATGGGAGATTTGCTACAAGTGAAATACCCGCACTTATAATCCTTGTTGACTCCGACAAGGTTCCCGGTTGAAATAGAATGCCGTTCGGGACAAACCAGTATTGAGGAAGACCGGAGAGTAATGTTTCTTCGCTTCCGAATATCCAAAGAACGGATACGGTAACTGGGATGAGCACGACGAAGAGAGAAGCAAGTATGCTCAGGGTTCGACTAAGGAATGCGATTTTTGGATTCATGACAAGCCTTGAAGTATTATTTAACGATACAATAATATTGTTATACGATAATGTAAAGCGCTAAAAGACGTCAATAATTTCTTTCATTTGTGCCAAGCCCTATTTTATATGCTGGCAAGTATCATTGGGAATGAGGTACCACAGCTGAGGATTCAGCATTTCAAATGGATCTGTGGGGCCTCGTTGTTCCATGCAGGTTACGTTTCCAAAACCATCATCTTTCTTGATAGTGTAGGTGCCGTCATTGTTTCTAAATCGAATACGCTTAGGAGCGGTGATGATAGGACTGAGATAGCTGATGCGATCATATAATCCTTTTATTTCCTTTTGAGGGAAATCTGCGACGCTAAATGAATTGAATATGGCTGGCTGTGGCAAGGTGTTGTCTTTTATCGCCCTGATAGCACGGGTATACAAGGTAGTGTCAGGGTGCTGTTTCTTCTCTTTTGCTGTTTCCGGTAGCTTATCCATATTATCGAGAGTTACTATCTCTTCAATGATTCTTACCAACGGTTTTTCTATGTATTTGGGCTGAATGAATGGTGCGGGTTCCTCTTTTAGCATTACTTCTTCAGGTACCAGTTCGACCTTGATTACCACAGAATTGTTCGCCTGTGTCACTTCAAAGCGCCAATAGAAAAACAAAAATAAATGTACAATGATAGCCAATAGTGTGGCAATAGAGAGATTACGATGCCTCTTTCGTGTTTCGCCCTCGGTAAGGGACGAATCAAATTTGAAATCATCAAAGGTGACCGAATTAAACATAGCTGTTAGAGATGTTGTTTACATTTCAGTTCCCTGCCAGTGTCATAATTTTTTTCAACTCGTGTAACACCCTCCCAATCATCATCAATCTCGCCATTCCTTAAAAAGAAGAGGAAGATCACACTGTCCCCTTTGCTTCCAAAATATACCTAAGGGATTACGGTGGACGAAATTCAGGTTTCTGATTCGTTTTTAAAAGTGCTACTCTTGGTGCAATATTTACGTCCACATGTCTGTAGGACATTGCTTGGTGATATTTGAGCCATTGGCTATATTTCCTGATATGTATTGTTGCGATAGTCTCCTCGATAAGTTTGTCGATGTAAGAAGTGAAGACGCTTTTTTTCATTCTTCGGAACTTGTCAAATTTCGCACAATAATTGTGTATAACTTAAAAAGGAATTGATATGGAAGATTTAACCATAGATGAAATGAGAGAAGTTAGTGGTGGATTAGGTTTAGAAAGCGGTGGCTTAGCGATTATCGCGATCGGGTTAGCTACGGCCGCAACTGCTGGGTTTGGGCTAGCGATAGGAGGGGCTTTGCTCTATGTATCATATAGGATGAGATGATTAACTAATTTGGTGCTCCTGAAAGGGGGCGCCAAGCTAGTTCTATATAATGAATATTCCAAAGTGGCATGATTTAGCCAATTTACCATTATCAAATGAAGAGTGGGCATCTTATTACCCTCTACTATTCTGGACCCAGAAAGGAAAGGATAAGGCGCTTTATCACCTGAAAAATGCCAAATTAGGTTCGCCTATATTAGTAAGCTCTCCTCAAACTAATGGGCGATTTGCGTCACCTATATTTTCGGATCAAGAAAAAATTCATAAAAAGCAATTGCGATTTTCCCAACAATTTTGCCGAATGATACTGGCTTATTTACTTTTTGGAACCCCTCTATTGCTATGGTTTACTGATTTATTTTTCACTACACTGTGGACTTTCATCTTGCTAACGATTGGGGCCTACGAAAGATTCAACTACAAATTATTTAAACCAAAGAATGGCTATTACCTAGAAGAGAGGTGGAAATTTTATAGCTGGAATAGCACCAAGTTTGTATACTATTGTTACCCTTTTTTGGGGTTTATGGTTGCTATTGGAATCATTCAAATTACATTCGCAAATTTTCTTGGAACAAATGAGAAATATCTAATTTCTTATGGTTTGATATATGAGAAAGTAACTCAATATAATGAGTGGTGGCGAATATTTACCGCAATATTTCTCCATCTCGATCTTGCGCACTGGTTGAGTAATGCTCTAATGGGCACTGTTTTTTTTGCAATGTATGGCCCAGCGATAGGAATTCGTATTGTTCCAATAGCTTTAGTCACTGCTACACTTTCTTTTTTTACTGCGTACCTTGGTCAATTGTTCTTCGGGTTTGATTCTGATGGGATTATTGGGTTTTCAGGGGGGATAGCGGGTGTCCTAGGGTATTTTCTTTCTGCTAATTTAAGGTTTCCAGAAGTATTTCCGAAGTATCACTGGGTAACTACACTCCACTTCGCTAATTTGACTTTCCTAACGGTCTCACTAGTGCTAGGCACTGGAAGCATCATTACTCATGTCTCAGGTTTTCTGTTCGGTATCATACTTGGTTTTCTTGCTAAACCCATTTCTTCATTATTTTTCACGCTCAATCAAGAAGCGAGCTTGGAACGCTGAAGAAGGGAGGAGAGTACCCCTGCAACTTTTATCTATATCAAAATTAGCTAAGCTAATCACATCAACCCAACATCACAGTACAAACCATTGTCACAATTACCACGCCCAATAGATTAAGCATTACACCTTCCTTTGCCATGACTTTTATAGTGAAACGTCCGGTACTAAACATGATTGTGTTTGGTGCCGTTGCCACCGGTAGCATAAAGGCGCAGCTTGCGGTCATGGCTGCGGGTACCATGAGTAGGGCAGGTTCTATCCCCGCAGAGATAGCTGCTGCTGCAAGTATCGGCATCATTAGCGTTGTTGTTGCGGTGTTACTTGTCATTTCTGTCATGAAAGTAATCGTTAGGCAAATAGCAGCAATCATTAGGATAAGGTTCCAATGTGCGATGCCTGAGAGGGCTTCTCCAAGTTCTGCGCTTAAGCCAGAAACAACAAATGCTTTTGCAATGGCAATGCCGCCTCCAAACAATAACAAAGTCCCCCAGGGTATTTTGTTGGCAGTCTTCCAATCGAGGAGAGTGCCGCCTTTACCATTCGGAATAATAAACATACAAATGACTGCAATTAGCGCAACACTGGCATCGTTAGCAGAGGGTATATTCAAGGCTTCTCTCCAGCCGCCAAAAGGTTGGCTTCGAGTTACCCAAGCGAGTGCTGTTAGAGAGAAAACAATAAACACACGTTTTTCTTCGATGGACCAGGCTTGAAGCAGGGGCATTTCTACTTTGCCCTTGTAGCTTAGTTTACGCGTAAGCCAAAGTGCAATGATGGGAAGAAACAACAAGACAACGGGAATACCCCAGCTCATCCAGGTAAAAAATCCAATTTCAATACCGGTATAGTCTTCGTATATTTGTCTGAATATCAGATTAGGCGGTGTGCCGATTGGCGTGCCGATACCCCCCACACTCGCTGCATAGGCAATGCCCAGAAGAAGTGGAATGGCAAGCATCTTGTCTTCAGATTTTTCTAAAACTGCCAACGCCACGGGTAACAACATTAGGGTTGTGGCGGTATTGGATATCCACATGCTGAGAACGGCGGATGCTGCCATAAACCCAAAAACCAGCCTTTTACTGCTATCGCCACCAAATAGGTTGACCATATAGATTGCAACGCGAAGATGTGCACCGCTTTTCTCCATGGCGGTCGATAACATAAATCCCCCCATCAAAAGGAGAACCAATGGACTGCCATAAGATGCGCCAACTTCAGCCGGTGTGAGTACGCCAAGGAAGGGTAGTAAAGCAATCGGAATAAGTGAAGTAGCGGGTATGGGTATGGGCTCAAATATCCACCAAATGGCACAAAGCACAGTGATGGCGCCCGTCCAACAAGCGCTATTGTCCCAGCCTGCAGAACTCAATAAAAAATAAGTTGTGGCTGAAAGGCATAGCCCAATAATCAACATGAATAATTTCGATTTTTGTTCAGTCATAGCAACTTTATTGATGATTTTTCGCAATTATACATAGATTACTCAGTTATAATTTGTCGAATCAGAGCAGCTTGTCATTAGTTTAAGAGACCAAGTCCATGCAAGAATCAATCTATTGGTATGATCTGGAAACGACCGGTATCGATGCAGCCCGAGATCGTGCAATACAATTTGCCGGTGTACGGACTGACCTTGATCTGAATGTGATCTCGGAGTCGACCAACCTTTTTAGTTTACCCAGCAATGATATTGTTCCGCATCCTGAGGCCATTTTGGTCACAGGGATTGACTTCAACACGCTTGTTCAAGATGGGATGTCAGAAGTTCGTTTTTGTGATGAAATCATTAAGGAATTTTCTGTGCCCGGTACCTGCGTTGCTGGGTTTAATAGTATCCGATTCGACGATGAGTTCACCCGAAATCTCTTCTATCGAAATTTTCATGATCCTTATGCCAGAGAATGGCAGCATGGAAACAGTCGTTGGGATGTTATCGATTTTTTTAGACTAGCCCATGCACTGAGACCTGATGGCTTCCAATGGCCGGTAAATGAGTCGGGTGTACCGAGTTTTCGGCTAGAAAAATTGACCGAGGTAAATGGGATAGGGCATGACTCCGCCCATGATGCGGTTTCGGATGTGCTTGCAACCATAGAAGTCGTCAAAGCCTTACGTAAAGCGCAACCCAAACTCTTTGATTATATGTATGCCTTGAGAAAAAAGAACGAAGTTGTCCGACAACTTTATCCTCTCGGGAAGAATGCCCTTGTTCACATATCGTCTATGTATCCAGCCAGACAAAATTGTCTATCGATTGTGTTGCCAATTTGTGTTCATCCTACCAACAGTAACGGCATTATTTGTTTTGATCTGACTAAAGACCCTCAGGCACTCCTTGAACTTAATCCAATAGAGTTGAATAAGCGACTATTTACCAGCCAGGCAGAACTAAGCCCTGAGAGGATTCCGCTTAAAACTATTCATGTTAATAAGTGCCCGGCTATTGCGCCTCTGGGAACACTGAAAGGTCAGGAAGAGCGATTGCAAATAAATCTAGATCAGTGTTTTGATCGCATGAGGCAAATACAGACAGCAAGTGGCATTACAGAAAAGATTCACGAAGCATTTTTGATGAGCGAGTTCAAAGCGCATCACGATCCTGATTTAATGTTATATCAGGGTGGATTTTTCTCTGATAGCGATAGAAGCTTAATGAATGAAATTCAGAGGTCCACGCCTGAAAATCTAAGTGCTTTTGGTGCTCAATTTCAAGATCCCAGATTGCCCGAAATGCTCTTTCGCTATCGTGCAAGAAATTTCCCTGATGTTCTGACTGATAAAGAAAAAAAGCAATGGCAGGCATTTAGAGAAAATAAGTTCAAGGCTAGCTTTGGCCCAATGGAATCAGTCTCTGAAATCGAGAAATTACGGAATGAAGGAAAAGGGGCTAGCTGTCTCGATACGCTAGAAACCTACTTGCTGGATTTGATGAGTTTAAATTGGCGTAAATAGAGATTGTTTGCCATATTTAGAGAATATGAGTGAACAAGTTAATATACCAAAATCTAAGAGCGAGGCTGAATCACAAGAACTGAATAAACTGCGCTTGCGATTCGGTGACGCCTTGCAATTACAATTTGTAGGTGAGGCTGAACGCTTTCACGTTCGACTGATTGGATACCTTGAAAATCGTTCCATTATTGTTACAGCCCCCGTCAAAAACAGACGTCTGATTGCTACCCGTGCGGGCCAGTCGATTAATGTCAGAATGATGGTGAATGATCGTGCCTGTGCATTTAATACAACCATCATGCAGCTCTACCGTCTGCCTTATCCCCATATGCATGTTGACTATCCGGTGGAATTGGAAACAAATAACGTCAGAAAATCGGTTCGCGTTGAGATTCGAGTCAATGCAATGGTTGTAAATAATAGTATTGGAGACAGAGCCAAGGAAGTTAAATGCCATTTGGCTGATATCAGCGAGAGTGGAGCCCATCTTGTGACACCTATTCGAATAGGCAAGAGTGGAGATGAAATTACACTTTCCCTAGAATTGACTATTGCCGATATTACGCGGACCTTAGAAGTGCCTTCAATACTTAGAGGCCGACTAAAAGTTAAGGGAGAAACTGAGGAGAGAGAAGTGCACTATGGTGTAGAGTTTTTGCCTTTAAAGGACAATAAAAGAATCGAACTAATCGCATTTGTGTACTCGAAACTGTCAATTCTACCGTAAACTAATCCTAGCCTTTACGGTATTCCAGTTGCATACCGTGTAGGAAATTTCTCAGTACCTGATCCTGACATTTCATATAGTGTTTATGTCCGGGTTTTCTGAAAAAGGCGCTTAATTCTGCTTTACCCAGATTGTAATCGACCAATTTGAGTATTCTTAAAATATCCTCAGATTGCAACTTAAGGGCGATTTTCAATTTCATCAAAATGATATTGTTCGTTAGTCGTTTCTCAGGAGGTGGCTGGCCTTCTTTTTTTCCTCTATTTTTGTTTATCCATCCGTTTAAAAAAATCGCGAGCAGTTCGTCGTTACATTTCTTGAATGCAGGATCTTCTTCTTTCTTTAACAAATTGCTGATCTCTGCGCGAGTGACTTTGTGATCAGCAAGGCGAAAGAGCTCAATCATTTTATGATCGGAAATGTCAAAGGTGAATCTGATTCGTCTCAGAATGTCGTTGTTAATCATCTTTATCTCTTGCTTGTCATGATTGTCTCTAATTATTTTTTCAGAGTTTAGGCATCAAAATCGAAGCACTCACAGATTTTAATAAAACGATTGGCGCCCATAGAGCGCCGCTTACCTTTACGATAGTAGAGCCCGAACTGTAGTGGAATGCGCGCGAAGTTAACGTCTTCGATGGCGATAAGTGATTGGCATCGAAGGTCATGTTTCACAATACGTTGATCCAGAAAGCTCATCCCCAGACCCTGAGCGACAAGGCTCACTCTAAGCTCAATATCATTGACTTCCCAAATCGTACCAAAGGAATGTCTCAGTTTATCCAGTGCTGGCCGCATATCCTGATCCTCAAGGTGAGAAACGATCAAAGGCACTTTTTGTAATATGGATTCCGGATTCGACATGAGGGCATCTAAATCTGGATAGTCTTTGCTAATCATTAAAACGCGCTCGTCCTGAAATAGCGGGATGGTTTCAAAGTGGGGTGGCATTTGATGTTGGAAAGGTCCAAATCCGATTTCCCAGAGATCTGTTCCTATGGCGGTGATGATTTGTCTACTCGGCATCACGTTGACATTTATTTTTGTCAGGGGGCTTTTCTGGCAGTAGCGGCTCATGATTTTTTGGGCAAATAGAATGTTCACACTGCCATTCATAGCGAGCGATAAGGTCGAAAGAATCCCATTCTTGATTTTGTTAATATCGTCCAGAACAGCCTGCTCACTGTTTAAGGTGACTTCTGCATAATTAAGAAGACGTATGCCAGCTTCTGTCAATTTTAGAGGGTTCCTTTCCAAGAGCAGGGTGTCTAACTTACTTTCTAGGTTGGCAATGGTCTGACTTACCGCTGATTGAGTCACAAAGAGTGTGTCAGCTGCTTTCTTGAAACCATTATGTTCATAGACCGCTTTGAATACGCGAATGTCATTGATGTCAATGTGGATGGGCATCCTAATTATCCTTCACAAGTACAGATAATATTTCCGCTAGCATGTGATTTTATTTTTGCCTAACATGAATTTGCTCCGAGATCTCCAGCATCATTATAGAATGCACTGAGCGCTTTCATTAGGTGAATGCTGTCCTTGCTTCCTGCCAACTCTCTGATTGAATGCATGCCAAAAGTGGGCACGCCGATATCCAACGTTCTTACACCGATTTCCTTGGCGGTTAAAGGCCCAATTGTGTTGCCGCAGGCCATATCGGTTCTGACCACAAAGGCCTGGCAAGGGACGTTTTGTTTTTCGCAAATTGATCTGAAATAGGCTGCGGTTTCGCTGTTTGTGGCATAGCGTTGATTAGCATTTATTTTGATGACGGGTCCCTGATTTAACAATGGGCCGTGGTTACTATCATGTTTGTCAGGAAAATTTGGGTGAATACCGTGGGCATTGTCGGCAGAAATAAGCATTGATTTTGAGAGCGTGCGATATCGAATTTCATTATCAGGGATGATACGTTCCAAGATACTTTTTAATAATGGACCTTGTGCTCCTTCCGCTGAAGTACTCCCGACCTCCTCATGATCATTACACACCAACAAGGTGCTTAAGCTTGTTCCAGCACTTAGCAGGGCTGATAATCCGATAAAGCAACTCAGTAAATTATCTAGTCTGGCGCTAGCGATAAAATCCTGATTAAGACCTATCAGTGCTGGTGGCTGGGTATCGTAAAAAGAGAGTTCATGTCCGAGTATTTGTTTTACTGAAACTTTCCCATGCTCTAATTTGAGTTGGTCTTTAAGCATGCCCTCAAAAGACTGTGATGATTCTTGGTCGATCAGTAAAAGTGGGGGGATGTCTTTTTGAGGGTTTATGGTTCGGTCTTTATTTGCCTCTCTGTCGAGGTGGATCGCAAGGCTAGGAACTGTACCAATAGGTCGCTTGAAATTGATTAGTCGGCTGATAATTTGTTGCTGGTCATTTTCAAATGTAACCCGACCCGCCAAAGACAGATCCCGATCAAACCATGGATTGAGTAGTACCCCACCATAAACCTCAACCCCCAGATTGAGGTATTGGTCGCGTCTCTGCTCTGGATTCGGTTTTACTCTTAAGCAGGGACTATCGGTATGGGCGCCTACCATTCTTATTCCCGTATCGAGGAGGTCATCTGTGCCGAGAACAAAGGCTACAATTAAAGATCCGTTGCGGGTGACGTAGTACTTTCCCGGTTTGAGGTCCCAGCTTGAGTCTTCATGAATTTGCACATATCCAGATTCTTCGAGCCTTTGGGTCATACTACTGACCGCATGAAACGGTGAAGGGGATGTTTCTATAAAGTTAAGTAATTCTTGATTTAGCTGCATATTCTGTTCTTGACTCAGATTTTATGGCTCAGATTTTAGAGGCATTTCTGCTATTCTATCAAAATATCACCTTCTGTTGAAAATAGAGGAGGCTGATAAAAAGTGTATTGCTTTGTTTCCATCTGAATTCTACAATGGATGGTAGAAAAGACATGCGCCGATTTGATTTCAGCTTGCGGGCGCCTTATAAATTCCGCTAAGGTAAGCCAATGACCTACTTTAGCAAGTAGGTTTTTTTTGCTGCGCTTTTGGTAATAGATTTATTCGAAAGCAAAGTAGGAAAAGCCTTCTGGAACACACCAGGAGATTGAAATGAGTAATGCCGGTTTTACATCAAAGATAATTCACTCTGACCGTCGAGGTAGCATTGAGCATGGCTCGATACACAAGCCTGTCCACACTGCTGTCACCTATTCCTATGATGATGCGCGTGATCTAGCGGCCGTGTTCCAAGGTAAAGCGGCAGGATATACCTATGGGCGTCAGGTAAACCCCACCGTCACGGCTTTACAGGACAAAATATCCTTGATGGAAGGAGGTGTTGCCACTGCGGCATTTGCGACAGGTATGGCGGCGATTGGTACTACTTTGTTTAGCCTTTTGAATGCAGGTGATCACATCGTTTCATCTTCCTATTTATTCGGGAATACCAATAGTCTTTTCAATACCTTTGTTAATCACGGAATCGACGTAACTTTTGTCGATGCGACAGATGTGGCCCATGTTGAAGCCGCCGTTCAAGAGAACACGCGTTTAGTTTTTGTTGAGACGATAGCGAATCCTAGAACCCAAGTCTCTGATCTACAAAACATTGGAGATCTCTGCGAAGCACGAGGTTTACTCTATCTTGTTGATAACACCATGACATCGCCCTACTTGTTTCAAGGGAAATCCGTTAAGGCCAGCCTGGTGATTAACTCCTTAACGAAGTACATCGGAGGCCATGCTAATGCGCTTGGCGGATCAGTAACAGAAACGGGTCTATTTGACTGGTCGAAATTTGAAAATTTGTATGATAACTACAAAAAAGGTAAGCCCGCTCTCTGGGGCATCACTCAAATCAAGAAGAAGGGGCTTCGAGATTTTGGTGGCACCTTGGGGCCAGAAGCCGCTCACCATCTTTCAGTTGGATCAGACACCCTGGCATTGAGAATGGATCGTATCTGTAGCAATGCACATAAGCTCACTCAGTATCTGGATCAACATCCTAAGGTTAAGCAAGTTTATTACCCTGGATTAGAAGCCCACCCTCAACATCAACGGGCGAAACAGCTTTTCTCTCAATCTGGTGGCCTATTTAGTATTGAACTCGTTGATGAGATTGATTGTTTCGACTTCCTCAATAATCTAGATCTCGTTATTTGTACCAGTAATCTAGGTGATACCCGCACCTTGGCCATTCCTGTGGCCCACTCTATTTATTACGAAATGGGTGCTGAAAGGCGGGCCTCTATGGGAATCGATGATTCCTTGGTGCGTTTTTCAACCGGAATCGAGGACAGTGAAGATTTACTTGAAGATTTTAAGCGCGCCCTTGGCTAAGCATTGGTGTTCTAGTATTAACTGGTTTTTTCTCTCTCGCTGATCCGGTAAACTTGCATTTTTTGTTCTAGGAGATCTCATGACTGTAGCTGTAACAAGCACTGATTTACCACTGCAAAATAAACGTCAAGGCAAGGTGCGGGACCTATACGACCTGACTTTGAAAGACGGTAGTGAGGGTATTTTAATCATCGCCAGTGATCGCGTTAGCGTTTTCGATGTCGTGCTTGCCAATGGCATTCCTGGCAAGGGCCAGATGTTGACTAAAATTTCACGTTTTTGGTTTGAGTTTCTCGAAAATAAATTCGGAGATGATTTAAAGCATCACCTTGTGTCAACTGACCCAGCAGATATTGAAGGCTTGAGTAGCGATGAAATCGCCATGCTCGAAGGCCGAATTATGATTTGTAAAAAGGCTAAAGTCTTACCAATTGAATGTATTGTCCGAGGATATTTAACCGGTAGCGGCTGGAAAGATTATCAAAAAACCGGACAGGTTTGCGGAATTGATTTACCGGCGAACATGCAGAATAGCAGCAAGATAGAATCTCCCATCTTTACACCGTCAACGAAGGTTGATGATGGGCATGATGAGAATATTAGCTTTGATGAGGCTTGTGAGTTGGTTGGTACAGAGCTGATGGAAACGGTTAGAGAAAAGTCCTTGCTGATTTATAATACGGCTAGAGAATATGCACTGGCCCGAGGCATTATCATCGCGGATACCAAATTTGAATTTGGCTATAATGAAATCAACGGAGAAGTGACGCTCATAGATGAAGTATTAACCCCGGATAGCTCGCGATTCTGGCCACTTGATGAGTGGGAAGCAGGTAGAGAACAAAATAGTTTCGATAAGCAATATGTTCGAAATTACACAGAGGAGCTAGTTGCTCAAGGGAAATGGGATAAGACTTATCCTGCCCCTGCTTTACCGGATGAGGTAATAAACAATACCTTGGTTAGATACCAAGAAGCTTTTGATCGCCTTGTAGACTAGCTTATAATCTATCTTGTGACCTAAGGGGTGAGTCGGTGTAACAAACACCTGTTCCACCAATGCCACAGTAGCCATTCGGTACTTTTGCCAGATATTGCTGATGATATTCTTCTGCGAGATAGAAATCCTGAGCAGAAAGGATTTCAGTGCTTATCTCACTATATCCTGCACCTTTTAAGTTTTGTTGGTATGCCGCTTTGCTTTTTTCGGCTTCATCTAATTGTTCGTTGCTGAATGTATAAATACCAGAGCGATATTGTGTTCCGGTATCATTTCCCTGACGCATGCCTTGGGTTGGATTGTGACTTTCCCAAAAGAGGCTGAGTAAATCTCCATAGGAGATTAAATTGGGGTCAAAAGTCACGCTGACCACTTCATTGTGACCTGTTAATCCAGAACATACCTCTTCGTAAGTCGGGTTTGGTGTTATTCCCGCTGAGTAGCCGACTTCGGTGTGATGAACGCCTGATTGTTCCCAAAATCGCTTTTCTGCACCCCAGAAACATCCTAATCCGAACATGGCAGATCGCATCTGAGTTGGAAAAGGAGCGCTGCTGCCTAAAACAAAATGTGGCCCCGACGCTGCAATTTTCGTATCTCGCCCTGGCAAGGCTGTGTCTTTTGTAGGTAAAACTGATATTTTGTTGAACATCTGCACTCTCTATTTTGGAAACGCTATTTTTGAATCCTTGTTTTTGAAGTCGTAGTGGTCGCTGATGATTGATGTCACCTGATTGAAGCAGAAGTATAGAAATTCGCCATGGATATTAAAAGCCCCATTTAGGGCTATTTTACATGACAGGTTAGATTCATTCTGAGGACTTCACTCAGAGCTTTGGGTGCTGTTAGACTGTCCAATCTAATTCGTCCAACTTAATGCTAAAGAGGAATATGCAGATGTCAGAGTTTTGTACTGTAGAAAGAGAAGGGCCCTTAACGATTGTTACGATTAACCGGCCTGAGGTCATGAATTCATTGCATCCGGCTGCGAATTTCGAGCTAGAAGCCGTTTTCAATGACTTTGTCGAGGATCCCGAGCAATGGGTCGCCATTATCACAGGCGCAGGGGATAGGGCCTTTTCTGCAGGTAATGACCTGAAATATCAAGCCGCTGGTGGAAAAATGAGTAGCCCGCCTAATGGTTTTGCTGGATTGACCTCACGATTTGATAATGACAAACCGGTGATTGCTGCTGTAAATGGCATCGCGATGGGGGGAGGTTTTGAGATTGCGCTGGCTTGCGATCTTATCATTGCAGCAGAAAATGCCATATTTGCGTTACCGGAGCCTAGGGTCGGGCTTGCGGCGCTAGCGGGGGGCATCCATCGTCTACCGCGGGAGATAGGCATGAAACAGGCTATGGGTATGTTATTGACAGGGCGGCGGGTTGCTGCTGAAGAAGGCAAAGCCCTGGGTTTTGTAAATGAGGTCGTGCCCGCAGGCACAGCGCTTGAAGCGGCTAAGAAATGGGCTGAGCAAATTCTGGAGTGCGCGCCATTGTCTGTTCGCTGTAGTAAACAGGCCGCAATGGAGGGTATGAGTGCCGATAGTCTTGAAGGCGCTATTCAAGGAAAATACACTGGGATATCCACAATGCTGAAATCTGAGGATTTTGTAGAGGGCCCAAAAGCCTTCGCGGAAAAGCGAAAACCTGTGTGGCAAGGAAAGTAAATTATGACACTCCGTATTGCAGTGCTCACTGTATCAGATACCCGTACTATTGAAACTGACACTTCGGGTCAGTTTCTGTGCGATGCTATAGTTGGGGATGGCCACAAGCTGGCTGATAGACATATTGAGATAGACGATATCTATCATTTGAGAGCAAAAGTTTCAGTCTGGATAGCCAGTGATGAGGTCGACGTGATACTGCTAACTGGTGGTACTGGATTTACAACACGAGATTCAACACCAGAGGCTATTTTTCCATTGCTAGATGTCGATGTGCCTGGATTTGGAGAACTATTTCGTCATCTTTCCTATCTTGAGATTGGCACGTCGACAGTTCAATCGAGAGCCATTGCAGGCATCGCTAATAATACACTGATATTTTGTATGCCAGGCTCTACCGGGGCCTGTAGAACAGCTTGGAAGGGTATTCTCCATGAACAGCTAAATGATGAGTTCCGTCCCTGTAATTTTGCAGAATTAATCAAGGGTGGTGGATCTCACTGATGTCACTCACACCCGTCGATGAAGTATTGGATAAAATCAAGCATCAGGCATCCCTGCTTGTAGATGAAGAAGAAATCGATCTAAGTTCAGCCCTTGGACGGATTTTATCGCAGAGCATAAAGTCGGATATTAACGTCCCTCCCTCAGACAATAGTGCGATGGATGGGTATGCCATTGACTCGGTAGGGGTGAGTAAGGGGACAAAGCTAAAAGTTAGTGATCGAATTCCCGCTGGGACCGCAGGCCAAGTTTTGTTGCCAGGTACTGCAGCGAGAATTTTCACAGGTGCCAGTATTCCTGCCGGTGCAGATGCTGTTGTTATGCAAGAAAATACTGCTGTGATTGATGATGAGGTCGAGATTCATGAACATCCTCAAAAGGGGCAAAATGTTAGGTTGTGTGGTCAGGATATTAAGGCGGGCGAGATAATACTTTCCCTAGGTCGAAAATTGAAACCACAGGATATTGGATTGTTGGCGTCAATCGGCTATGCACGTGTACCAGTCTATCAAAAACTTAAAGTTGCCGTACTTTCGACAGGGGATGAATTGGTTTGCCCCTCGGAAATACCCCCTAATCGCTTAAAGCCGGGTCAAATTTATAATTCAAACCAATACGCCTTGATCGCCTTAATTGAACAGTTGGGGATGACAGCGATAAACATGGAACCTGTCGGGGATTCATTTGAAGCGACTGAGAAAGCGTTCCTACACGCTGCTGAAATAGCCGATTGTATTGTCAGCTCAGGAGGAGTGTCTGTTGGTGAAGAGGATCATGTAAAGGCGGTGGTTGATAAACTGGGACAGGTTGACATTTGGAAGCTCGCCATTAAGCCAGGGAAACCGCTGGCTTATGGTCGCGTTGGAAAGACACCATTTTTTGGATTGCCGGGCAATCCCGTATCAAGCTTTGTTACTTTTAACATTGTCGCAAGACCTTACTTAATGCTCTGTCAGGGCTGCCCTGATGATGAATTGACTCAAATTCAAGTACCTGCCGGTTTTGAGATAAAAGGGGGGTCGAGAAGAGAATATTTAAGAGTAAAATTGGAGGTTGATGAACATGGACACATATCGCTTGTTAATTTTGCGAATCAAGGATCCGGAATTTTATCATCTCTTAGCTGGGCGGATGGTTTGGCCGAAGTGGAGATTGGAGCGAAAATATCCAAGGGGGATGCTGTTAAGGTGAGGCTTTTGTAACAGCTTGAGAGCGGGTTCGCTCTCTGTTTAGAAGGCCTAACTAAAAGCTTCTGCTTCGATCAAGCCAAGTTGAATGTGGGGTCCGGTGGTGACTAACTGACCTGCTTCAATTTCCATGGTAAATCGATCGTGAAGTCTAACCTTTTCAGGGAGATGTGAAATTAGAATTTCCCTGACGGCTTGAGTATCAGATTCCGGAACATAACGACAAGTATTGGAAAAATTGCCATAATTATCATACATCATTAGTTGTAGTTTGTTCGCAGCAGTAATGTCCCCCGCCCGACGGTATATTTCTTCCTTTGATTTGAATTCCGATTCACTCAACCACAGACAGAGGGACTTTTCCTGTATCTTAATATGATGTTTCGTATTCATTAGAAAAGACCACAGATCAAAATTACTTTTCTCAATAAGGCGATAGCTTGATTGCAGATCCTTGTTTTCAACCAGGCATTTTATAAGCTGGATAGATTCTAGATTCATTTTGTGACTCATTAGTAATCAATTTCTTCTAGGAACACATACATACAGTCTATGGGGTGGTAAAGTTATGTCCAATTTTCGGTGACAATATTTTCACAAATATTGTTTTGCCGTGATTTCCTCATAAGGATAAGGATGGATTGTGGCTATATTGATATTGAGTTTGGTTGTTGCGGTTGTTTTGGGCTGTGTCATTTGGCTACTGATTGGGGATCGTTTCCCCCTCAAGGCAGAAATGAAGTTCCCCGCCCATAATAATATTGCAATCTATGCAATATTATTGATTATTCCTGTCTATCTTGTTGTTTTTATTACCTTTTAAGGTGTCTCCATGAAGTTACCTCTGGATATTGATTCAGTCAAGGGATTCCTTGACCCAGAAGAAGGTAAAGCCTTGCATGATCATTGTTTGGCATCCGCGAACTTAGGCCCTGCCCTCGAAATAGGGAGTTATTGTGGTAAATCGACTGTATACCTGGGCACTGCTTGCAAAACAAAAGCGCTCACGCTATTTGCGGTTGATCATCATCGTGGTTCTGAAGAGCACCAGTTAGGAGAGGAATATCATGATCCGGAATTGTTTGATAGCGACGCCGGGTTGATGGACAGTTTCAAGGAATTTAGAGGTGTTATGCAGCGAGCTGGGCTAGAGGATTTCGTCGTTCCCATTGTTGCGCCTTCTCATGTAGCATCCAGAGACTGGCAAACGCCCCTTGGTTTGGTTTTTATTGATGGTGGTCATAGTATGGAGGCAGCACTAACAGATTATCAATGTTGGGCTAAACATATCGCGACAGGTGGAATTTTAGCTATCCACGATATTTTTCCTGACCCAGAAAAAGGGGGGGCAAGCGCCTTATACCATTTGGAAAAAAGCCATTGAATCAGGTCTTTTTAAGGATCTTGGTGTAGTTCAAACCCTCGGAATTTTGCAGCGCCGGGCCTGACGGACCCAGAAATAAGCTTGAGGCCTGAGTATAGTGGGAGAGCGCATCAGCGGCGAGGAGAACAGCGCCTGCTGTCCAGGTCGGTTTTTCCAGGGGCCAAAGCGCTTTATCCGTGTAGACGTACCCTGTCCAGTAGGCGCCATCATTGTCTCTGAATTGATGTAGCCAAGAAAACACCTCTACTGCTTTGTGGGTCTCTCCAACTGAGAGAAGGGCCATGACAAGTTCACAAGATTCAGCAACAGTAACCCAAGGTTCGTCATTAACACAGCGGCAACCCATTTGATCGACTACGAATTCATCCCACCTTGCTTCGAGATGGCGGCGACCTTCTGATCCGCTTATGACACCCGTAAGTACTGGATAAAACCAATCCATTGCAAATCGACTTTTACTGTCCCAAGTACGATCAAAACAATCAGGTATATGACGTAAAGCATGAAGCAGATCAGTTTTTGTGCTTTGCCATTCGGGTTTTTCTATATTAAGGATTGCCGCAATGTTTAAGGCGCATTCAAAACTTTTATAAATGCTGCTGCAACCTGTGATGAGAGAGTCTTCTTTTATACCGTCGGTAGTATCCTCTGCCCAATAGATTTGTCCTTGATCGCCTTTTAAGCGAATAACAAAATTCATTGCCCTGTCGAGTACTGGCCAAAATTCTTGGAGAAATTTGATGTCCTCAGTAATCAGATAGTAGTGCCATAAACCTGTTGCAATATAGGCGACAAAATTTGATTCTGCTCTCGTGCCATCGGCTATCTCTCCATCTTGATAAGCAGCGAGCCAGCTACCATTACTCAGTTGCATCTCTGCTAACCACTGGTATGCCATTTTAGCTTCTTTGTATTTGCCACCGATAGCCAATCCCATAGCAGACTCAATATGGTCCCAGGGATCAAGACTGCCGCCTTCAAACCACGGAATATCTCCGGATTCTCGCTGTGTGCGAACGATGAAATCGACGGTGTCGCTTAGGTACTCTCGAGGATATAGCCCTTCTGTAACATATAATCGGGTCACTAGATTGGGGTCCTTTGTATAGATCCTTGAGGATCTGGCTTCAGAGATTTTACAAAATACATGACGACACTTTTGCCGATTATTGGATTGAGGAGCCAGTCAAGAAAACGGGTAATTGATGGTTTTTTCATTAGATCCCATACAAGGAAACGATGGTATGCCTCAACGATACCGGCTTGCTGTTCGCCTTCTTTCTTCCAGAATAAACATTTCAACCACCAATAGGGCACGTGAAGTGAATGGGCATGGTGTTTCTTAAAAAAAATCATGCCATTGTCTTCTATATCGCTTCGGAGATGACCTGCATTAAAAATTCTGACGTGACCTCCTTCAACCTCGTGATAAGCGTCACTGAGTTGCCAACAAACCCACTCGGGGAAAAACCTCGGCACACTGGCAACAAATATCCCTCCGGGTTTTATTACTCTGTTAATTTCTCTCAACACTGCGCGATAGTCCGGAATGTGCTCCAAGACTTCGGAACAAATGACCTTATCAAAAGTGTTATCTGAAAATGGCAAGGTTTGACCGTTGGCAACCGATACGTTGAGGCTTTTGAGCTCGTTGTTACTATCCCTAAACTCGTTAAATCTTTCTTTAGTTGTACTGAGATCTTCTAGACTTAAATCAATACCTACGGATTCTATGTTTTCTCTTAGGTATGCTGTAATCGCATGTCTTCCTTCGCCACATCCTAAATCTAGCAAGCGGTCATGCTCTTTTAGTTGCAGGTGGTCGAAATTGACAGTTTCCATAGACATTGTTAGTTCTCTTGGTTTGAAGCTGATGGCTCTTGGTTTGAAGCTGATAGCGCTTGTTTCTTTAGTATTTGCTCGTATAAAGTGACCATATCTTGAGCGGCAACTTTCCAACTAAAGTGCTTCTGTATTCGTTCTCTACCCCGCACCGATAAGTCGCATCGTTTGGCCGGGTCATTAAAAAGTAATGTAATTGCTTCTGAAATGGCAATGTGATCTCTGGTTGGTACAATAATGCCACAATCCCCGACGACCTCTGGAAGTGCGCCACCATCGGTTGATATGACGGGAACACCACAGGCCATTGCTTCACCAGCAGGCAGACCAAAGCCTTCATAAATTGAAGGCACGACAACTATGCTTGCACTGGCATATAGCTTGACGACTTCTTCAGTTGTTAGATTGGATACAAATTTGAGGTGAGAGTCGATGGTCAATTCTTGTAGGAGTTTATCTATCTCTCCACCTTCTTTTATTTTACCTAATACTGTTAAGTGAATCTCCGGAAACACTTCAGTAAGATTCGCGATTGCTTTTAGTAGATATCTGAGCCCTTTTAGAGGCTGGTCAGCACTTGCTGTTGCCATAATATTGAAAGGTCCAGCTTTGATTTCTGGCATTGGTTTGAAAATGTCAGTATCAATCCCGTTATGAACAACGCTTAATTTTTCTGTTGGAACAGAAAATGCTTTTGCAATGTCACATCGTGACACTTCAGATACGGTGACCAGATTATCGAGGTTTTTGACCACCCTTTTTTGCATTTTCAGGAAAGAGTGCCACCTTCTGATTAATAATCGCATACCCCAGTTTTCAGCATTTGTCAGGGCTATTTTTAGATCGCTGGTAATGGGGTGGTGAATTGTTGTAATGACAGCATGTCCCTTCTTTTGGAGATGCAATGTGCCATAACAAAGAGATTGATTGTCGTGGACGATATCGTAGTCGGAGACATTTTTTTTAAAGTAACGAGTGAGGCGTCGACCAAAGGTATAGGGTTCCGCAAACCCTCCAGTTAACATGGTGAACCACTCAAAAAAATCCGTATAGGAGAGGAGGTGTTTCGGTTTTAAAGCCTTTACATGACTTTTTTCTTCAAAGAGATTCAGGCTCGGCAGTTTAATTAATTTTACTCTTTCATCTAGATCAGGATAGGGAGGGCCAGAAATGACATCAACTTTGTGGCCTGCATTGACCAATGCCTGGCTTAAATATCGGATATAGATACCTTGACCACCACTATATGGGTGGCTGCGATAGCCCAATAATGCGATTTTGAGTGGCCGAGACGGTTCGGCAATTAAAGTGGAAAGAGCGCTATCGAGCATTCAGGAGGAGATTGGTTGATATTGGCCGTTATTGTAAAGATTAATACGCCGAATACCAATTTACTGACTCATAAACGCTATTTATGAATAGCCTAGCTGAAATTATTCAGAAGTATCACTTTTTCGGCGGTGATCCTTTCTTAGATTGTCATCTGTAATGACCTTGGCTGTAAACGGCGTGTTTAATTCTTCACGACGATCTTCAGTATTACGCCTCTCTGGACCATAAGCAGGGATATCATGTTCTTCAGTGAATACATTCGCATAAAGATTGGCAGCCCATTGTTGTCCATCCTGGGTTCGCCGTAAGTACCGAAGACCTTCTTGTATATAGGGAGAAACGGTTTCCCAGAAAAACTTTGGATACCCTCCTCGTACATCTGCTGCATTTGTGTAACCCATCCTTTTTGCCGTACCTGTTTCATTAAATTCATAAAACAAAGACGATGTTTTTCTTAAATATTGAGGGTCTGCTAATTGCCCGATCAAGTCTGCGGCCCTAATTAGTCCAGGAATATCATCACAGCATTGGTGATCGTCTTCTGTAGGAACGGGGAATCGCGTCCTTTCAATATTGAGGCAGACGGTATCAACATCGATAATCTTGTCATGCTTGAATCGTTCAGAGATAAATAATTTTGCTCTGTCGACATGATAAGGGGTGAGAAAGGCATCAGTGGCACCAGGCGGAACCTTAATTGTATCCCCGTCTTTGTTTATGGTGTATCGACCACTTCTGTCTGCTTTGCAAATACCTCGAATGTAACCGATGTCATGATGCAAGAGCGAGATGACAAACATAACCCAGTCTGCGGGTGAAATATTTCCCTCAAGTAATATTTTGCCTCGAATAATCTGGAGACCAACCAATGTCACCATGATGGTGTGGTTGGCATCGTGATAGGGCGCATCACTATTTGAGATTATTTCCAGCGCATTACGCGCATTGGAAACTAAATCGTTAATTGCAGTATCTTCGTTACCGAATACTTTGAAGTATTGGGTTACCAGTTCATCCAAAAATGCTTCGATGACGACGGAAGAGGGGTTGAACATCATGTTCTCCACTGGGCCAGTCTGTTTAATTATTATCGTTCTGCCGGTAGCTCTATTGTGTCTTTTCGTCAGGTTGAGTCAAGACCTTACTGCACTGACGGGTACAAATTTTGCCATAGAAGGTGAATTTCTGAATATTTTGTTAGTATTAGGGATTCTGTAGGGGTTTCGATAGCTTTGGAAAGCCATTCTCTATTAAATTAAGAGATTACTAGATTAAGAAATGATTGAATTGAGAAATGATTGAGTTAAGACATTTAAAAACTCTTGTCGCCTTAAGAGACACCGGCAGCTTAGTGAAAGCTGCTGATCGATTGTTTTTAACACAATCGGCTCTATCTCATCAGCTTAAAGACCTAGAAGACAGGCTCAATTGCACGCTTTTCATCCGGAAAACCAAACCAGCCAGATTTACGAGCACGGGTCGACGATTGTTGACTCTAGCGGATGAAGTCTTGCCGATGTTCAAATTGGCTGAGCGAGATGTTGCAAGGTTGATAGGCGGGGAAGTAGGGCGCTTGCATATTTGTATAGAATGCCACAGTTGTTTTCAGTGGCTAGTCCCCTGTATTGATCAATATAGAATTAATTGGCCTGAAGTAGAGCTCGATCTAACCGGTGGGTTTAACTTTGCGCCTTTACCGGCCCTTGCAAGGGGAGATTTGGATTTGGTGATTACCTCTGACCCAATCGAATTACCTGGAATTCGTTATGTTCCCCTATTTCGATATGAGGCCTTGTTAGCAGTATCAAAGCATCATCGTCTTGCCCGGAAGACTTTTATTGAGCCTGAAGATTTGAAAGATGAAGTACTCATTATTTATCCGGTGGAAAAGGATAGGTTGGATATATTCACTTATTTTCTTGATCCTGCGGATGTAGAACCCGCTAGCTTGAGGACGGCGGAATTGACACCCATGATGGTTCAGTTGGTCGCAAGCGGTCGTGGTGTTGCCAGCCTTCCGAATTGGACACTCGCCGAATACTGTTCAAACGATTCTATCATTGCTAAACCTCTGGGGGAAAATGGACACTGGGCTACGCTGTATGCAGCGATCAGGGAAGATCAGTTTGAAGCGCCTTATATGGCTGATTTTTTATCCACAGCCAACGATACTTGTTTCTCCTACCTAAAGGGGATAAAGCCCGTCCATGCTTAAGGGCGGTGCCTACAGCTAAGTCAAGTGCTTACAGCTAAGTCAAGTGCCTACAGCAAATAGAGTCTCACCGTAATACCGAAAATAAAAAAAACCCGTCAGATCAAAACCTGACGGGTCTCTTTTTACTTACTTTTTTAACTAGAGGGAGCGATCCCGAATTAAGCCTAGTTTGTACTAGGATAACTCGGAGGCTCCCCAAATAGACTGGCTATTGATGGGATCACCTCCTTTTACGGTCAGGGTATCCATCGGCGTGTTAGCGGCACCCCCTGGATAGAGCAGCATCACGATAAATCTGCCTTCAATTTAGCTCAGACTTAAAGGCAAGTCAAAGATAGCTTGGAGGAAGTAAACTAGGGGATAAGCACCTCTGATGTCCATTGCTTATTTTCTAATGTGAAAACTTGTCTGTCATGTAGACGATCTGTGTTGTTTAAATCCAAAACCTCGATTTTGTTTGCAATGAGTTCGACTCCTCTGACTTCCATAGGGGGCGACATGGATTTAATTACGGATTCTATTTTTATCTTGTGAATTCTGGATTCAAGCTCAGCCCTCGACGCAATCACTGAGCTCTGAGGGTGGGACTGATATAAAACATCCATGTATTTTGAACCATCGGGTCTTCCCTGCCATTTATCACTGACCTCATCATGTGGAAGCAAATGACAGGATCCATTTATACGAAACTGTTTTTGTTGTGTGGGGTACCATAGAAGTAGTTCATAGTGAGAATTTTGAGAGAGAAGTTGCCATTTAGGGCTAGTCTCATTGATAAACAGTGTGTATCTGTTATCAATCATATCCCTGAGGACGAGTGTTCGGACTGAAGCTTGGCCATCAGAGTCCGCAATGGCAAGAAAACAGGTTTCCGCATTTCCATCTTTAGATTTCCGTGCTTCTGTTCTTGTTTCCAATATAATTTTATTTGGATCCATTATAAAAACTCTGATTTAGTGAGCGATCAGTTTATCATCTTAAGAATGCGTTCATGCCTTGGACGAAATCTTTTTTACCTCCATAGGAGGGATGGCGTATATAGCGTATTGATAAATGTGGAAAGGTGTTTTCCGCGGCAAAGGATCCAGCCCTTCCTAACGATGCGACTTTCTCTACATTGAAAATTTCTCCCAACATTTTGAGAAAAATCATGGCTTTTATTATCTCTGCCTTTTTGGGCGAGCGATTGCTTAGCTCGTTTCCCTCTAGATGAGGATGGAAGGGGTATGCATTCCAGAAGAGCGGGACGAGTTCTTGTTTTAGAAGGTAATCCCAAACAATCTGAGCTGTAGTTTCCTTAGACTCTGAATGGAGTTGAATTCTCTTTCCTAATCTTGAAATAAAAGGGTGATGTGAATTTTGAAATAAATAGCTGCTCGAAAAAGGGATGCCAGTATGTCTGCAACCGCGGTATCCCGGAGCTTCTCCAACCAACAAAATATGCCTACCTTTCTGTTTTTGCATTGATCGGAGATACTTTTCCAGATTGTCAGCAAAGTCTTGAATTAAATATGGATTGTAAACGGTCGAGGTATTTTCCATGTCTTGCAGGGATTGGACAAAAGCCGTTATTTTTGGCATAGCTTTACTTAGTCATCCATTGAATCTGGGTCAAAATCATAGTTGTCAAGTGAATAACCTTTTGGGGGGCTGTTTCTGATTTCCAAAATACGATCATAAATATGCCCATGAGCGCTTCCACCTATCGCATCTCTGATCATACCGTTGGTATCGCAATCTATCGCCGCCTGGATCAATCGCTCAAAGTTAAATATAAAATCCTCGCTGTGACGACGTCTTAGCTCGGTACCAAACATCAATTTGTAACTGTATATCTCGCCATGGGTGTAGGTCAGACTTAGCATGTGACGCGAGAAAATTTCGTGATCACTACTGCCCATCGCGTGCCAAAGTTCTGACATTTTCTCTGGTGGAACCTGTCCGCTAGGATTTGATCCTTGAGAGGAAATAAACAAAAACCCCATGATGGCACCGAGTTGCGCTTTAACGCTTTCAGCTACACTGAGAAAGGATTCTCGTCTGGCGTGAAGCTCTGATGCCTGAATAGCTTCAGCTTGTATTACAGCCTGAATCGCAGATTTTTGCATTTCGATATGTTGTAAGCTAATGGCTTTAGTATTGAGAGAGAGTTCTTTTTGCTGTGAAAAATAACCTAATACAAACCAGAGAAAAGCCAGCGGCGCAAAAGCGCCTTCCAAGAAGCTACCGAGTATATCTATCGAAACATCAGCAATATTGGCCCAACCTAGTGCGCCAGAAATGTAAGTAGCCAACAGTAAGATCCAAACGCCACTACCAATTAGACCTGCCTTGATAGGCCAGTCCATTTTGGATTTTTCAAACAGGGTATCCGGTGCCGCATCGTGATCCCTCTCTCTTTCAATCGTTACTGTGTCGGTATTTGAATTCATTTCCCCCCCGCCGTTTAATAACAAGTTGCTCTAATATTGACTTACTTGCCCAGAGTGAAGCGATAATCTCTTCAGGCTTATATTCTACGATGCCTTCTATAAACTCATGCCACTCATATTCTGTTTGTACAGTAGTGTTTAATTTTAAGATACCAATAGCATTTTCAGAGGATGTTGTTTCCCGCTCTATATTATTGATATACAACGATGCCGTACCGTTTCCAGTGAATTCCAGTCTTAACTGGGCCCCGCCGTAGTTTATTGCTATCTCGTTCGTCACGTACATTACCCAAAATGACTAAAATTCGTATTATAAGACTATAATGAGTGATGAAGCACAATCTCAAATGCAGTATCATGTCGCGGTAAATATTTGGAGTGAGTTATGAGTCAAGAAAACGATATCAAAAATACCGTAGATGAAATTTATACGGGGCTTAAAAGACTAGGACCAAACCGAAAACTGGCCCTCTCAGTGCACAAATCTAAGGAATTGATAGCTGAGCTAGAAGAGAAAGCAGGTAAACTGGCACAACAATTAGCTAAGAATGCTTGATTCAGCTAGAACCAAATAGTCTTTTGTTAGGCATATTGGGTCTAACAAAATATGACTAGTATTGTACTTTGAGTAGTAATGCTCCCAATGCCGCGATGAAAGCCTGCGGTTGATCCAGAAAAACGTGATGTGCAGCATCTGGAATGACCACAACGTTGTCCTTCCCCATAAGTTCTTCCAAAAATTGATGTTTTTCCCCGGGAAAGAAACGACTTTGATCGCCATAGATAAAGCCAATTGGGCAAGTGATCTTTTGGATCATTGCCACTCCGCTAGGTAGCTCAACACAGTCTTCCATCTTGGTGAACACACTTTGATCCACTTTAAATAAATATCCTTTTTCTGATTTCCTTAGGGAATGTCGTGCAATATGATCAATTACAAATTGATTTGAACATTTTTGCGGTGGCTTTAGTCTAAATCGCAGCATGGCCGTTTCAAGGTTTTGATAGTAGCGAATTGGTTTCTCCCGTCCTTTTTGTGGAGGGGGTGGACGCGCTTTCGTGCCTCTTTCTGTAGGAATAACTGAATCGACAAGTATGATACCTTTGATTTTTGAGGTAACGCCTGATGCATCAAGAAAAGCGGCAATCCGAGTCATCATTCCACCAAAACTGTGACCAATGACGATCGTGTTTTGTTGTAGAGATGCAACTGCCAGTATTTCTTTTGCATAGGTCATTGCAGAATAATGTGATCGATGATCACTGTTCCCATTGCCCGTTAGGTCGATTGCAAGGACATTGTAATCATCGGTAAACCCCGGTGCGATAAAGTCCCACCAGTGACTGTGAGCCGCGTGACCGTGAACAAATAGCAAACTTTGTTGCTTTTCGGTGCTCTTACTTTGACTCCAGGTTCGATAGGATACTCGTGCACCTTCAACGGTGATAAATCCTTCGATGGATTGTTGATTGATATAGGTGTCAAACCAATGGGGTGTTTGCATGACAATGATCAGTTAGATTAGTCTGGTAGGCTGGATGATGTGAGTATACCTTAGTCTGAGGGCTGTACTTTAAGAAAAGTTGAGGATGACATGGCAAACCCCTGGAATAATAAGAGTGCGACCGTTGGGATTACACTGGCATTTATTGTCGGGATCGTGGGTGCCTTGTCTATAAGATCGTCGGATAAAATTGTCGTCAGAATGGATGAAGGAATCCAGGAACAAATTCAATGGCGTGTACCCGTAGCATTTGGCACAAACTTACCTGCACTTGGAGACAATATTGTTTATGTCAGTGAGACTTTGAGAAAGGCGACTGCAGGGCGGGTGCAATTGAATGTGTTTGAGCCTGGATTACTCATTCCCACTTTTAGCATAACCGAGGGTGTTCGAGATAAAAAAATTGAAGCGGGTTATACCTGGTTAGGCTACGATCAGGGACGAATACCGGCAACGCCATTGATTTCAGCTGTGCCTTTTGGAATGGAACCCTGGGAGTTTACAGCTTGGTATTATGAAGACGAAGGGAAAATGCTAACGGAATCACTCTACCATCCCCACAATGTGCATCCGATCTTATGTGGCGTAATTGGACCCGAAACCGCGGGTTGGTTCCGTCAGCCAATAGAATCCTTGGATGATTTTAAGGGATTGAAAATTCGATTCGCGGGTCTTGGGGGTAAGGTGCTTCAGAAACTCGGCGCGTCCGTCACGATGATACCGGGGAGTGAAATATTTCAGGCTTTAGAAAAAGGTGCTATTGATGCGACGGAGTTTTCCATGCCGGCGGTTGATCAAATGCTCGGCTTTGACCGCGTGGCGAAATACAATTATTTTCCTGGTTGGCATCAAACTTTTACTGCTGCGCACTTGGTCGTTAACTTGGATATCTGGCAAGGGCTTTCGGAAGCCAATAAAAGCCTCATTGAAATGGCTTGCACTGCAGGGGTTATTCGTAACCTATCAAAGGGGGAAGCTATTCAGGGAGCAGTTATGCAAGGCTTCGAAGAAAAAGGTGTGACGCCGATGAAGTTTTCTCGAGAGATATTGAAGCAACTTGCGTTCGTGACTGAAGCGGTATTGCAGGAAGAAGCAGACAACGATGCGGATTTTGCCAGAATCCGAGCATCTCAAATTAAGTTTCAATCTGCCTATAAACATTGGAAAGGCCATGCGTATTTGCCGAGGGATTTTTAAGCTTGAAGCTACCTGATACTACACTTTCTGTGTGGATCGAATCACGCTTGACTCGATTTGGGAATGCCATTTCGTGGATCTGGTTGATACTATTGTTTGTGATTGTCGTTAATGTTGTCATGAGGTACTTTTTTGGCCTAGGTCGAATTGAATTCGAAGAAATTCAATGGCATCTGTACGGGATCGGATTTTTAAGTGGTTTGTCTTACGCTTATGTCAGTGACTCTCATGTACGAATCGATGTTGTTAGATTGAAGCTGTCTAACCAAATGCAGGCATGGATAGAACTGTATGGCATATTACTGCTGCTTTTGCCTTTTATTGCTTTGGTGCTTATTTTTTCCGTCCCCTTTGTCGAATATTCTTATTCGACAAGTGAAGTTTCAGAGGCCCCAGGGGGCTTGAAGTATCGCTGGTTGATAAAGTCGATACTTGGTTTTGGTTTTTTTCTGTTGTTGCTGAGCGTGCTTGCCAGGCTCACAAGGGTCTGGAGTTTTCTCTTTGGCTGGCCTCGTTCATTCGTAGAATCGGAAGAAATAAGAGAGGAGGTGCTGTAATGTCCACAGGCGATATTCTTTCTTTGTTAATGTTTTTCTCATTTATCCTTTTAATATTTACGGGCTTCCCTGTTGCTTGGGTCTTGGGTGGTCTGGCTGTGATATTTACAGCTATTGGTATTATTCTTGAGGTTGATTTTAATCTCTCCGTACAGATGGACTGGCAGTACAGCTCGCTGATTGTCGATAGGATTTGGGATGTAATGAATAACTGGGTCTTGGTTGCACTACCCATGTTTATTTTTATGGGGCTGATGTTGGATCGATCAGGTATTGCTCAGAGATTAATGGATAACTTTGTGAAATTGTTTGGTGGTGTCCGCGGGGGTATGGCGATTGCAGTTGCTATTATTGGTATATTACTTGCCGCAACCACAGGTATTATTGGGGCCTCAGTCGTGTTGTTGGCATTGCTTGGTCTACCGAGAATGCTTGATAGTGGCTACAAGCCTGAATTAGCAGCCGGAACAGTCTGTGCCGTCGGGACCCTTGGCATACTCATCCCCCCTAGTATTATGTTGGTGCTTATGGCTGATAGATTAGCGATTCCTGTAGGTGATCTTTTCTTAGGGGCATTGTTTCCCGGTTTACTACTCGGCGGATTGTTTGTACTTTATATATTAGCTTATGCTTATTTTAACCCTGAGGCTGCGCCGGTGCCGGAGAATAGAGCGCCGGTTAATGCCCGTCTATTTCTGGATGTTTGTATCGCGATTCTCGCCCCTGTGGGACTGATTATTGCTGTATTGGGTTCAATATTTTTTGGTATTGCGACCCCGACTGAGGCAGCTGGGGTGGGTGCCTTTGGTGCGACTTTACTTGCGGCAGCCAACAAGCAACTCGATCTTCAAGTATTGAAAGCGGTATTGCGAGAGACAAGTCGCACGACAGCTTATATTTTCGCTATCTTTATAGGGGCCACTGCTTACTCTTTGGTGCTTCGAGGACTAGGAGGCGATGCCTTGATTAGCGATTTATTACTGTCCATTCCCTTTGATGCAACTGGCATTGTCATCACAATATTATTGTTCACCTTTCTGCTCGGTTTCTTTCTTGATTGGATAGAAATCACATTGATAGTACTGCCCCTTGTTAGTCCAGTTGTACTGAGTCTGGGTTTTGACATTGTATGGTTTACCGTGCTTTTTGCAGTTTGCCTGCAAACTTCATTTCTAACCCCTCCAGTAGGATTTGCCATTTTCTATTTGAAAGGTGTTGCACCTGATTCGGTTACAATTTCAATGATATATCGTGGGGTGATACCATTTATTATTCTGCAGCTTGTTGGATTGGTGACTATTTTTGTATGGCAAGGTATTGTTACCTGGTTGCCGGCCCAGGCATATTGACAAGGTATGATTTCCTATTCTGTTTTAACGGGTGTGAGAGTTCTTCCTGTTAGAAAATGCAGAAATATGCCGGTATCTAATGGCTATTGCTGATCTGTGATCCAGGATGGTTTACGTTTTTCTCTGAATGCAGTCATACCTTCCTTTGCTTCATCAGATTTAAACATCCTTACGCTCCAGCTTGTTGCCTCTTTGAATCCGTCTTCCATTGAAAGTTGAGGAATGCGGCGGAGTAATTTTTTACATTCGATGAGGGCATTAGGACCGGCAGATTTGAGCGCTTCGATTTCTGTCTCTATGGCCCCAGGCAGTTCATCTCGGGGGACTGATCTGTGAGCGATACCGTACTCAACAGCCTTCTGACCTTTGAATTTTTTACCTGTGAGAAAAAGACGCATGGCATGATGATTGCCAAGTTTTGGAAGGCAGACAACGGATATGACTGCAGGGATAACCCCAAGTCTCACTTCACTAAAGCTGAAGGGTACATCATCTGCAGTGATCACAATATCGGATGCAGCAACCAGACCCAAACCACCACCGAAGGCCGCGCCATTAACCAGAGCGATGATGGGTTTTTCGCTATTCCACATGGCCATCAAGACATCAGAGAGCGGGATCGCTTTCTCCCCTCCATCTATTGATTGTCCTGGTGGGCTTTTTAAATCTGCCCCTGCACAAAGAGCTGAACCATTACCCGTGAGGATAATAATTCGAACTTCGTTGTTCTCATTCGCTGATGCCAAATGGTCATAGAGCTCATTGACTAGTTGCGCAGAGAGGGCATTTCGATTCTCTGGGCGATTTAGAGTAATCCAGGCACAATCGTTTTTTACTTCAAATAGCGTAGCGTTTTCCATAGCAAGAATTTCCCGATGAGTTCAAGAAGACTATCATAAAACTTGAGCCAGCCTTTTTTTCGCCAGATTATATTCTTCCGTTAATGTGTCCACAAAACCGGCCACAGTTTTGATGGAATCAACTGCGCCAATACCTTGGCCACAACCCCAAATATCCTTCCAAGCCTTTGACTTATTGCTACCGCCTGAGCCAAAACTCATCTTTGAAGGGTCACTTTCAGGTAACTGTTTAGCGTCGAGACCTGCAGCTTCAATGGAGGGGGCGAGGTAGTTAC
Source organism: Pseudomonadales bacterium (assembly GCA_016763855.1). Taxonomy (GTDB): domain Bacteria; phylum Pseudomonadota; class Gammaproteobacteria; order Pseudomonadales; family Azotimanducaceae; genus JAHRVQ01. The sequence goes on along the minus strand of JAESSY010000205.1, from coordinate 7,741 downwards.
CGTGCACCCCTGTAAAAAGGTTGGTATAGACGATATCCGATGAAGCGTAGTCAACGAGCGCCTGTTTATAGGCAGGATCAGCATTCGCTTCTTCTGTGGCAATAAAGGCTGATCCAATATAGGCGAGGTCTGCGCCGAGCGCCTGTGCTGATAATATTGCGTCTCCGTTGGCAATAGATCCTGAAAGTAAAAGCGGACCATCAAACCACTGACGTATCTCCTGAATAAGTGCAAAGGGTGATATAGTTCCTGCATGGCCCCCGGCACCTGCTGCTACTGCGATCAAACCATCAGCACCCTTTTCAATGGCCTTCTTGGCAAATCGATTGTTAATGATGTCATGGAGGACAATACCGCCCCATGAATGAACCTTTTCATTCAGGTCTACCCGGGCACCGAGTGAGGTGATGATGATTGGTACCTTATATTTTTCACAAAGGGCAAGATCATCATCAAGGCGATCGTTAGACTTATGGACGATCTGATTGACGGCATAGGGTGCAGAAGGTTTATCAGGATGGGCTTCATCATAAGCTTTGAGTTCAGTTGTAATACGTTCTAGCCATTCGTCCAACAATAATAATGGTCTTGCATTCAGTGAAGGAAATGACCCCACAATTCCCGCTTTGCATTGAGCGATGACCATATCGGGGTTGGAGATGATAAAAAGGGGTGAGCCAACGACGGGAATAGACAGTCGGTTTTTCATTATTTCTGGTAGTGCCATTTGAGTCTCTTATCTAATTAGTATGAAAATAGTTTAATATGCATAAAATTGCATATCAACCCGTTTCGAGTATTATGTAAGAAAAAGGGTAATAACACCTATGTCTCTTTCTCACGCCATCATGACGGCTCTTTTGGATGAAGACCTTTCGGGGTATGAATTGGCTAAACGCTTTGACGTCTCTTTGGGCTTTTTTTGGAGCGCATCACACCAGCAGATTTATAAGGCACTAAAACAGCTTCATGAATCGGCCCTTGTATCTGCGAAAGATATTGATCAACAAGGTAAGCCTAATAAACGAATTTATGCCCTAACAGATTCTGGGCGAAAGGATCTAGATACTTGGGTATTAGGGGAAACGCGAACGAAACCAGCGAAAGATGAACTGCTTGTTAAGATGTACAATATAGGCCGTTCAGACCTCGATCAAATTGTCGCTAAAATTGAAGTAAGAAGAGGTGAGCATGTTTTAAAATTAGCGCTATTTAGGAAAATTGAATCTCGTCAGTATTTAGACCCTGAGAATTTACCCTTGAGGAAAAAAGGTGTTTATTTGGCTTTACAGGCAGGGATACTCCAGACAGAAACATCAATTCGTTGGTGTGATGATAGTTTGAGTTTGTTAAAGAGATAAATATAGATTCAAGCAATGAAAAGCGGAATAGTCAGACGAGAAATCACCAGAGGAGAATTTACAAAATTATGATTCAATCAAAATCTGATGTTCAGAATCTTTGTTTCTTATCAGCAAATGATTTAGCCAGACAAATTCGTAGAAGTGAAATAAGCGCTCATGAAGTAGCAGAAGCTCATCTTTCCCAGATTGAAGAATTCAATCCTGCTATCAACGCTATTTGCACCCTTGTTCCGAGGCAAGATATTTTGGCGAAAGCGGACTTAGTCGATAAACAGGTAGCACGTGGAGAAGATATAGGTCCATTAGCGGGTTTACCCATTGCCATTAAAGATCTTGCAATGACAAAAGATATTCGCACGACTCAGGGATCTCGTGTTTTTGAGCATTACATTCCCGATTTTGACTCACTACATGTTGAACGCATTAAGAAAGCCGGTGCCATTATCATCGGCAAGACGAATACGCCAGAATTTGGTGCAGGATCTCATACCTTTAATGAATTGTTCGGAATGACCCACAATCCCTATGATTTAGCGCGTTCTGCAGGAGGGAGTAGTGGAGGCGCTGCCGCTGCTTTAGCTTCTGGTATGTTGCCGATTGCAGATGGGAGTGATTTAGGAGGGTCGCTTAGAAATCCAGCTAGTTTTTGTAATGTTGTTGGTTTTCGTCCTTCCCTTGGGCGTATTCCTTCTTTTCCAAAAGTGAATGCATGGCAGGGTCGGCTTGGAGTAGAAGGTCCTATGGCAAGGAATGTTGAGGATTGTGCCTCCCTATTTCGAGTTATGGCAGGACCCGATATCCGAGATCCAATATCTTTAAGGTTTGAAAATGATCTGAGTGCAGAATTGAAGATCCAGACGAAAGGATTAAAAATTGGCTGGAGTCTGGATCTTGGCGGATTGCCGATTGAGCCCGTTGTGGCAGAAGTGTTTAATGCTGCGAGCATCCATTTTGAATCTCTGGGATGTATATTGGATGACACCGTACTCGATATTCGAGAATCAATGGATGTGTTCAAGGTGATTCGCGCAAGTAACTATGCTGAGTCAACTCGTGGTTTTTTCAGTGAGAAAAAGCATCTCCTAAAATCTACCTTGGTTAAGAATATCGAATTGGGATATTCCCTTACAGGGATGGACATTACCTTGGCTGACAAGCATCGCACTCAACTTTATCAGCGCATGTTAAAATACTTTGAATCCCATGATTTTCTTGTTGTACCGACTGCTCAAGTTGAACCCTTTCCTTGTGAATTAGAATGGATAAAAAGAATTAATGATGTCGTACTCACTGATTACATTGATTGGATGTCGATTTGCTGTCTTATTTCGGTGACTGGCTTACCCGCAATATCGGTTCCCTGTGGTTTCTCTGATAATAATATGCCCATTGGTTTACAGATCATTGGTCCTCCGGGGCAAGATTGGTCAGTATTGCAAATGGCGAAAATGTTTGAGATGGCAACCGGTTTTGGAAAACACCGTCCGCCCAGCCTACTATCTCATTAGGGTATCCTTCTTTATGAATGAAAATCTTTACTACCGATTCAGCCAGCATTTCCCAGATGGTGATAGCACACTTCTGAGAGCCGAAAATGGCGATCAGGTTAGCTATTCAAACTTAGAGAACGAGTCCGCTCGTTATGCCCGATTGCTCTCTGATCTGGGGGCGGTCCCAGGCGATCGGATCACTGTCCAGATTGAAAAGTCGATTGAGGCACTCTGGCTCTATCTAGCCTGCCTGCGAGGAGGGTTTGTTTTTCATCCATTGAATACGGCCTATCAGATAAATGAATTGAGCTATTTTGTCGAAAATGCCGAACCTCGAATTATCATTTGTGATCCCCAGTTTGAACAAATAATGAAACAGTTAGGCGAAGGGGTTGATGTCATTAAAGTCCTTACTTTAGATCAAATGGGGTGTGGAACATTAATAGAACTTCTTAAATCAACTTCTGCAAACTTCGATACGCATATCTCAACTAAGGAAGATACAGCAGCATTGCTTTATTCATCAGGTACCACCGGTGTGCCAAAAGGTATTGTGCTGTCCCACGGCAATTTGTCCTCTAATGCTGAAACGCTAGTTTCGGCCTGGGATTTTACTCAAAAAGATTGTTTGCTTCACGCTTTGCAAATATTCCATGTTCATGGATTATTTGTTGGAATTGGCTGTGTCTTGATGAGTGGTGCAAAGATGCATTGGCTAAATGGGTTTAATGTTAAAGAAGTGTTAAAGGGGCTGCCTCTTTGTTCTGTGATGATGGGGGTGCCGACTTTTTATACTCGTTTGCTGGCAAGTGATGGTTTTGATCGAGACTTGTGCCGTCAAACTCGCTTATTTATTTCAGGTTCTGCGCCGCTATTGGAAGATACCTTCAAAGCTTTTGAGAAAGTGACAAGCCATCGTATTCTAGAGCGCTATGGTATGACCGAAACTAATATGTTGACCAGTAATCCCCTAAACGGAGAACGATTGCCCGGTAGTGTAGGACATCCTCTGCCGGGTGTTCAGTTGAGAATCGTCGATGAATCAGGAACCGAGTTGAATGTAGGGGAGATTGGTGCGGTACAGGTGAAGGGTCCTAATGTATTCAAAGGATATTGGCGGCTGCCGGAGAAAACCAAAGAAGACTTTACGGATGATGACTTTTTTAACACCGGTGATCAAGGCCAGTTTAATGATCAAGGATATCTTGCGATTGTTGGGCGAGAAAAAGACATGGTGATAAGCGGTGGTTTGAATATCTATCCCCGAGAGATTGAATTGCTAATAGATGACCTAGATGGAGTGAGGGAATCGGCTGTTATTGGTGTGCCCCATAAAGATTTCGGAGAAGGTCTTGTGGCAGTTGTAGTGGAGAAAAAACCAGGTAAATTGAATCAAGAAGATGTACTTAATTGGGTTAAATGTAATCTTGCAAATTATAAGGTACCAAAGGCAATTATATTTGTAGATGAATTGCCTCGCAACACGATGGGCAAAGTCCAAAAGAAGAATTTAAGAGCGCGCTATGGTGAACTCCTCAATAATCACATTTAGGTATTGGTTGCCCAACCACCAGAGAATGGAATAATTTGACCAACGATAAAGTCGCTGTTTTCGGATGCTAAAAAAAGTGCCAGTTCTGCAGACTCTGATGCCTTGGCAACCCGATTGATGGGGACGTTTCTTCGAAGATGGGTTTGGAATCGTTCAGTTTCCAATAATGTGTCAGGGAAATACTCAGGATTACTAACATAATTTTGAGCTACAGCATTAATCTGAACATTATGGGACGCAAATTCTAGACCACAAGCTTTGATAAATGCATTCTGAGCCCCCCGCGCAGCGCAATAGGCAGTACTGCCTGAAATTCCTCTTAAAGGTGCAGCGCTTGTGATGGCGACAATTTTACCTCCCCCCCGTTCTGCCATCCGGGGTGCGAAGTGGCGGACTAATGTCATTAAGGGATGAACCATCACGTTAAACAAGTTTTGCCAATCATCATCTTTAATTTCCTGAACACGGGCAGTGCAGGGGTTGTGAGCTAAATTCGCGATAAGGATGTCGATCTCGCCAATGTCTTTTTGATAATGATGGAATGAATTGTCGAACGGGACTGGGTCTGCTTTAGATTGAACTTGAGCGCCTTCATTTGAGAACAAATCGCAGATTGCTGGATCCATAAAATCGTTATCTTGGGTCACAAATACTTTTTTGTTTTCTAGTCGCCTCGACATTTTGCTTACCTTTTGCTCGCCAATAGTGGAAGTTAAGAATTTGTAGCTATGAATTTACAACTGCGTATTTCAACAACAAATCGAGGGGAATGATATCAAGGGCTTTAATATGGGTGTTATCAAGAAAGACTCGCGGAGCCATACCTTTGTTTTCTGCCTCGAACCACCGGGAAGCGCATAGGCACCAACTATCGTTTTCCTTTAAGCCTGGAAACCCAAAATCCAAATTGGGTGTGGATAAATCGTTGCCGACAAAACGTGAGTATTCTAAAAATTTTGTACTGACTTCGATGCAGACTGTGTGCGAGCCGATGTCTTCTTTACAGGTATTACAGCAACCGTCCCGAAAAAATCCGGTCATTGGGTCTGTGCTACAAGGCTGAAGTTTGTTGCCTAAAACACTAATTGGTTTAGCTAAGATAATATCTGACATAAAATTTCTAATGTTTTGTTTTCAAGCCTATTTGTTCACTGAGGGACTGACGATTATCTACCTCGATGTCGTCTTTGATTTCCTGACCGATTCTTTCCTGATTGGAGCTGCGTGCTTGTTTTTTCTCTTGGTTTACGTACATTAGGGGGAAGTTTTGCCAATAATTCTTCCGGTGGTTGCTGACAGTTTAGGGGCTCTCCTAACATTGTTTCTATGCTCGGTAGCATAAATGAATCGTCTTCGCAGGCAAGGGTGATTGAAATGCCGCTAGCGCCTGCCCTGCCGGTTCTTCCTATTCTGTGTATATAATCTTCTGGGTCTTCTGGTAAATTATAATTGACAACGTGGGTAACGTTATCGACATGTATACCGCGACCCGCGACATCGGTCGCGACTAGTACTTGTATTTCTCCGGCTTTAAATGCGTCCAGAGTTCGAATTCTCTTTTTCTGTGCTACTTCACCGCTTAAAAGACCGCAATCAACACCTAGCCTATGAAGCTTGTTTTCAATGTACCGAGTTTCATCGCGACGATTTACGAAAACAATCATTCGACCGACGACGGGTTGCATGATTAAATTATATAGGACGCTAAATTTCGATTCTGAACTTGTTAAGTAAACGAGTTGTTCTACAGAATCAACCGCTAATTGTGTTGGTTCAATTTCGATTCTGACTGGATCGAGTGTCCAATTAGCGGCAAGTCTTTTGATGTCTTCACTGAAGGTCGCGCTAAATAATTGTGTCTGGCGATTTTCTTTTCTGGGCGTCCTGCTAATGATAGCCTTGACATCAGGAATGAAGCCCATGCTCAACATTCTATCGGCTTCGTCGATGACGAGGGTCTCGACAGATGATAGATCGATGACACGGGAGCGAAGGAAATCCAGAAGTCGCCCGGGTGTTGCTACAACAATATCAATGGGTTTTAGGAGTTGATTCTTTTGTTTCTCGTAGTCCATACCTCCGACTACCGCCATCGTTTTGATGTTAGTAAATTTAGACAATTGATCGGCATCTTGAGTAATCTGCAACACCAGCTCTCGTGTTGGTGCGATGATGATGGCATAGGGTGTGCCAGGTTTACGAGGATTCGTTTCAGGGTTTTCTATATGGTAAGTCAATAAAGACAATAAAAAAGCTGCTGTTTTCCCGGTTCCCGTCTGTGCCTGAGCAATGATGTCTTTGCCGTCCAAGGCATGGGGTAGGACCTCTTTTTGTACGGCTGTACAACTCTCAAACCCTAAGGCTAAGATGGCTTTGTTAATGGCATTAGGTAGCTCAAGTTCTGCAAAATCTGCCGGTAGATTTTTGAGTACTGGCTCGTTTTTCGGCTCGGACCGACCAATATTATTAGCCTCTACTTTTTCAGTTTGAAATAGTTTTTTGAAAAATGTCATTAATTTTGAATTCCGTTGCGCTAAATTCAGCAAACCGGATGGTAGCACGAGTACAGCGCAATTACTGATGCATTAATGTGTATCTATCAGGCTATCAACAGTGACAAGTTGTAAGCAGACAACAAATGCCTTTAGCGCCTGCTCTAATGCTGACAGAGAGGGGTAAGTAGGGGCAATGCGGACATTTTGATCCTCAGGGTCTTGACCGTAGGGAAAGGTCGCACCTGCAGGTGTTAACTTAACGCCTATTTCGCCTGCCAATTTAACGATCTCATTGGCCAGACCGGGGAGGGTGTTAAGAGATACGAAATAGCCCCCGTTGGGCTTTGTCCAGTTAGCGATTTCCTTTCCACCAAGGGCGTCCTTTAGGATTTGATCGACTAACTCAAACTTGGGTTTGATTATCGCTTTATGTTTGTTCATATGCTCCCGAATACCTGAGCCATCCTTTAGGAATTGAACATGACGTAGTTGATTGACTTTGTCTGCACCAATCGTGGAGGCGGACAAGTATTTCTCGAAATGCTTGAGATTGGTTTTTGACATACCGATAAAAGAGATACCGGCTCCTGCAAAGGTAATTTTTGATGTGGAGCCAAGGTAAATGACTTTGTTTTCACCCCCCAGTTTTTTTGCCGCATTCATTAAGCTGCTAAGTTTATCTTCTGTGTTTGAAAGGTGGTGTACTGCATAGGCGTTGTCCCACATGATTCGGAAATCATTTGGCGTGTTGGCATCTAACCCAGCCATTTTATTCACGACTGATTCGGAATAAGTTTGTCCGCCTGGGTTTGAGTACTTGGGTACGCACCAGATTCCCTT
>JAESSY010000204.1 GCA_016763855.1 Pseudomonadales bacterium | reverse complement strand
GTCTTTGTACCGAGGACGCTATATGCATTGCTTCACGGTATTTGGCGACAGTTCTGCGTGCAATATCAATTCCTTCTGTCTTCAGAAGTTTAACCAGCTTATCATCTGATAGAATTTTTTTCGGCTCCTCCGCATCAACAAATGCCTTGATTTGGTAACGAACAGACTCCGCAGAAACGGCGTCTCCCCCTCCTGTGGAATTAATCGAAGAGGTGAAGAAGTATTTTAGCTCATAAATACCCCGAGGTGTTGCCATATATTTATTTGTTGTGACACGGCTAACCGTGCTTTCATGCATTTCAATGGCTTCGGCGATATCGCGGAGCACCAGTGGCCTGAGATATTGCACCCCTTTTCGAAAAAATTCGTCTTGTTGTTTAATCAGTTCCGTTGCGACCTTGAGGATCGTATTGGCTCTCTGATCTAATGCTTTTACCAGCCAATTCGCAGACTGGAAATGATCTGTGATATATTTACGCTCTTCTTTTCCCTGCGCATTCTGACTGATTTCGGCATAATAGCTGTTATTGACCAGCACCCGGGGTAACGAGTCGGGATTTAATTCAAGGACCCAGCCAGCCCCCCTCGCCCGCATCAACAATACAACAATGTCATGTTGTCGCAAAATGCTCCTTTTCGATCTGTTTTTGTTTTTTGTTTGGCTTATTGTCCTTTCCGAGGGCCTTTCCTGCGAACAATGCACATTTGGCCGCCGCGTTCACATACAACATGAACAAACGCAAGCAGTCGCGCACTGCAGCACAAGTAAAACACTCGTTTTTGCTGTTACTGATTTGGAAGGAGGATTTTGGTGAAGGGGGACCGGCAAAAGGATGCTGGTCCAGCCTTGCGAAATTGAAGAGGGATTGAGGGGGAAGACCACGGGTGTGGTCATTCACATGAGATGAAGTAGAAAAACACAAAGAAAAAGGGGCCAGGGGGCATCACAGTGTCCCAGGGTTGGGATTCACGGCAATGTCCGGCCGAAAAGAAGAAAGAAAAGCTAAAAGACTCACAAAAAGTAAACCAACTTGAGCAGGGGTCTTCATCCCTGCTGCTGCTCCGTCTGCAGCCCCGTCTATAGCCCCACCAGACGGCCGCGTGCCCGCCACACGCTCATGCCCGCACGCTGCAGGTCCTGCGCCAGCCGCAGGATCGCCCTGTCCTGCGCCGGCACGTCCATGCTACCGCCGCCCCACTCTTTGAGTACGGCACGCACCTCCGCGTTGCTAAACACGCCTGCCCACAGGCCGATCTGGGTGCTGATAACCCGGCCCAACGACACGCTGTCTGCGGCGCCGGCCTCACCGCTTCCTGCGTTGGCCGCCGCCGCACCGCTTGAACTTCCTGCCCCGTCGCGCGCGCTGTCCGGATCCACCACCACCGCGACGCCGTTCGCAGCCGCCTCACCCTTGTGCGCCGCCAACAGCGCTTCCAGCACTCGTGCCTTCCCGTCCTCGCCGCATGTCACAAACTCTGAGCTCGCAAACGCCTCCGCAGCCGCCTCCAGGGCCTCCTCGCGCGCGCGTTGCAGCGCTGGGCAATTGTTGTAAAAGTGCTCGCGCGTTCCCAGCCTTCTCCGTTGCGGCCTCCTCGCCCAGCACAGCGAGCACCTCGTGCTCTCGTCCACTGCTCCAGGAATGGCCGTGTCGTTGTCCAGCGTCTCCACCTCGTGCCACGCGGGTACGGCGAGCATGTTGAGCATGTACTTCAATGCCCAGCGTCTGCGCGTGTTCCTCGTCGCCTCGTCTTCCAGGTCGCTGTCCATCACGTGCGCGGCGCGGATGCTCAGGCGCGCCGTGTTGTTCAGTCCCTTCACAGCCGCGTTGTGCTTGCTCTTCCTCCTCTGGAACCACACCAGTGGCGCATTTTTGGCCTTGGCTCGCAGTACCTTGCGTACGTCGCCCAGCAGCACTGTGGGCGGCGCGGTGGCCGACCCTCGTGTGCACGTGGATGGCCCGGAGGGCCGTGGGGCGTACTCGTTCTGCACCTCGCTGTAGGAGAAGATCACGGGCAATGTCCACCCCTCGACCATCTCGACTGTGAGCACACTGTCGGTGACCCACGCCCTCGTGTCCATGTCGTTCTCTGCAGCCCACCGTTCCATGCGTTCCACCATAACGTTGCTGTTGCCCGCCTGCTCCTCGTTGCCACCACATGTCGCTGTGTCCTGCATCTCGAGCGTCACCTGCTTGGTCTCTTCTTCTTGGTGAGCGAGGGACGTCTGCCTGCACACAATGTCCAGCAATACCGTACTCAAGGCGCTGGCTGTCCTCAGCTTGGCTGCCGCTCTCACCCCGCTCGCGGCTTTCCTCGCTGCTTGCACGCCCAGCGCTCGCTCATCAACGTTTACGCGCAGTGCCCGCGCCCCCACTGTGCGCTTGCTCGTAGCGTACGCCACCGTCGCCTGAGTGCGCGCCACGCACACGATCGCCGCGTTCGTCGCCGTGCAGTGCTGGCTGTTGAACGTGAAAAAAATCCCCGTGCTCGAAGTGTTTTCCGCAGACACGCGGACCACCACACTGCTGTTGTGGCCGATTGGCGCATGGCCCAGTGCTTCAGCGACTGCTCCTTCCAGCGCACTGCGCTCGCCCGGGTCTTTCTCGGTGGCCTTCAGCTTGGTCATGGTGCACACGTCGAGCGTGATGGTCTGCTCATTTTTCCAGTCTTCCTGCACCAAAACCTGCGCCAGCTCCTCGACTATGAACTTGCGGTGGTTCTTCTTGTACCGCCTGGTCTCCGTGTTGCTGCCCGAAAATACCCGGTCACTTGCGCAGTGCACTCCGATGCCGAGTTCGTTCAGGTGCTTGATTGCCCCCCCCAGCCTCGACTGTGTCTTCCCGCCAGTCCGATTTGCCTCTCGCGTTGCTGTGGTGTTGCCCCACTCGTACACCTGCACCGTCCTGCTCAATGTGTTCAACTGGCCGCCATTCACGCACGGGACGTTCACCATTCGGCTTGCGTGTGCCACCGCCTCGATGGTCATCTCCAGCGCTGCCGGCAACACTCCCGTGAGGGCGAGTATGCCGTCGGCTGGCCCCGCGCGCCTACCAGCTGTGCTGTGCGGTGATGCGAGCCCTTCAGCCACAATTTCCGCACTTCGCCTGTCGACGACCTTGAACATTGCGTTCTTTTTGCTCCTTCCAGGGGTTGGTACTGTGACGGCGCTCATGATTGTGCGGTACACACTCGCGTAGATTCCAGCGGCATTGATGGTGGCCTCGAGGTCACCGCGGAGGTGGTTGCGGGACTTGTGGAGGAAGCAGTAGCCAAGGCTCCTCACGAGGGCCAACGCTGGGTGGCCAACACTCGGTGTGTTCTTTTGGAACGTGAAGAAGAGTGCGCCGAGCAGCTTCGTGGCCACATGCGCCGTCGTCGGGTGGGCTGGTGTAACGTTCCAGCCGTTCACGGCAAAACTGTCCACCAGACGCTTCATAACGCCTTCTGCGTTGTCTGCCGCTGCCACTGTGTACTCTGACGTGGCGTGCCGAGTCCAGTGCACCATCTCGAGCCAGTTGTCGACTCTGCTGACCTTTGGCGGGCGTGCCAGGAAAATTGACGACTTGTTCGCCGACGCCGTGATTCCAATCGCCTCGGGCATGGCATTGACCGTTGCCATATAGCCGAGGAGTGCGGCAATGTCCATCACTGCTGCCGCATCGTCTACGAAAAGCATCGTAACGGCCTTGATTTTCTCCTCTTCCCAATCTGCTGGCCTCCTGCTGTTGCTGGAGCCGCGCAGGTACACCTTGGAGGCCGCCAATGACAACGCTCTTGCAATGACCGTCCCCACCAACATCGACAGGAGCGACGAGAAGGGCAGGCCTTGAGCGCACCCTTGTGTGCTGTCTCTCGCGATTGGGTCGGCTTTGGCCTTGCCGACCTTGCACACTGCCGCGGTGCAGCAGGTGAATCCGGACGTGAATAGTCGGATCAAGTTGTCTTTGAAGCCCAGCACGCGTAGAACACGCATCGCTGTTTCTATGGTGATCCTTCCGTAGTAGTCTTCAAAGTCGGTCACCACGAGGGCAGGTCGTCCGTTGGACACTGTCACGTGCTCATTGAGCGCATTGTTTGGCGTCGCCTTTGCCGGCGGCACGATTCGGTGGCTGCACATTGCGGCCCAGGAGGCCATAATCGCCCGCAGTCCGTCTGCCGCGCTCCGCGACGGCGTGGACCCGATCACGCCCGGCGGCACCAGCTCGGGTTTCGCCTCGATCACCTTGTACACCCTCTGCATCGTCATATTCTGGAACAGTCGGGTGAGGCCGGGTGCGACCGAGATCGGCCTGTACGAGTCCCTCGTTGGCGGCTTCCCGCCCTTGCCAATGGCGGATACATGCACTGTGTACGCAGCAGTTGTTCCGCTTGACAGCCACTCGTTACAGACGCTGGTGATCCTCGCGGCGATGGTCGTGCTGCCGCGGATGAGCACTGCCCAGTCGTGGACGGCGACCCCGCCCGGCCCAGTTGCCTTGCGCGCCCCACGTAGGGCGTAGTGGGACGCCTCGCTGACCTCTTCGGTAGTGAACGCCTTGTTGAGTCGGCCTTGCACCCCTTTCCAGGTGCCCTTGCTGTCGCTGAACGCCTTCGCCCAGTTTTCCTTGGCCTCCCCCACGGCCTGCTCGCGTTCTTTTTTGGTGTACAGCGACGTGCGCGGATCTGCGCACCCCGGCGCGCTCTTACTTGTCTTCTCAAACTCTTCCGCAAAGGCCGCCGCCGCTGGTTTTCCTGTGATGCCCGAGAACTCGGCTTCGCCTGGTACCCCGTGGCCGTGCGTCTTGGCCTTGGTAATCCCAGCTTGAGCGAGCGCTTGGTATACCCGACTCGCAACCCCAGGGTGTCCGGTCCACAGCTGGTCCACGCTGTGTTGCAGCTTGTCCAGCTCTGCCTCTGTGCTGCTGCTGTCGGCCTTGGCCGCCATCAGTTCGGCGACCGCGGCGTCGAGGCTGACTTGCCGTGAGGTGCGTTCCTCTTCCAGCCCTTCGCGTAGTGCCGCGCCGACCAGCTCGGTGAGGGCATTCACGCTTTCTGTGCCCGCTCCGGATCCGATGGCCAACTGCCTGGCTCGCCCCGCCCTCGCAGTCGTCCCCTCCAGCTCTGCTTCAACGCGCTTGACGAGCTTGTCGCGCGTTTCCTCATCAAGGTCGTGGAGTTGAAGCCGGGTGGCTCGCAGGGGTACTCCAACTCGCGTTGCAGCACTTGCAACCGCGTGTCTCTCACTCGCACGGCCTCGCGTCGGAGCTGCCAGTGGTGCGGCTTCTTCAGGCACGCTGCTGACATTCAGTTCCACACGCACTGCCCCGTGGTCCGACTTGCAGTCGTCCCATGAGCTGGAGTTCCTCGGCCGCGATGTTCCATCCCAGGCATTCAGAATGTGCCTGGAGACCCGTTGTGTCCGACAGAACACGTTTGGCCCAGTCTCAAGCCATACCGCGTCGAGCCACGTCGTCGCCTCCGTGCTGTGCATCGAGCCAAAGTAGGTGCCCTCGCACGTGGCCGGCGCGTGGCGAGCAATCCGCGCGCACTGACTGAATCCGCCGTCGTCCAGTTGTTTGAGCAGCACGTGGCCCACCTGCAGGGCTGGCGGTGGTCCGGCTGTCCCCGTGTGCGCCACTCCTCGGTCGGGCGTGAACTCGTGGAGGTTGACATTTACGTCACCTGCCAGGATTTTGATCGCTGCTGGCGTACGCTTCAGTACGGCGATTGTGTCACTCAGCACCGCGATGAACTTCTCGGCCTGATCAGCCAGCGTTACTTCCATAATAGACTCGTGCTGTGCTCCGTGTGGCATGTGCACATTGGGCACCGCCAGTACGAGTGCCGGATTGTCCACCTTTGTAATGGTGACCACCTGGGCGATTCCGACCCACGCCGTGTCGAGTTGCTCAGTTGCGCAGTGCCACGTGTCGCGCGTGATGACGGCGAGCCCTCGCCCTGGCGTCTGGCCCGGTGACACCTGCACGGCGAATCCACCTGTACGCAACGCACTGATCTGGGCTGGGGTGAAGACGATCTCCTGGAGGAGGAGCACCTCGGCCCCAGTCGCATCAAACGCGTCTTGCACACAGTTCATTCGCTTGTCTCGCCCTCCGAAGCGATGGAGCGCGTTCAGCGTAACCAGCACGACCCGGTTTGTGCTCGCCTTCACCCGGGGCATCGATGTCGGCACTCTTCCGCTACACAAACGTACGACTTCTCGCTGGGTGCTAGCCATTTGTTTTACCGCTGTCTCAATTTGCGTTCTTTTGCTCCTGGCCTCGGCGCAGGTGCCGCTCTCGACCAGCCACGACAACGTCATGAGTGCAGCCTCCGCCATCTTGCCGACGATGCAGTCAGCCTCGTATTCGTCCGTCCGGTTGGCTGGCGCCGTGCTGATGAAGACGTAGTGCTCGTGGCGGCGCCCAAAGAACACGGGCTGCGTCGTCGCATTCGGATTCCCGTCGGCGCCGTAGTGCAGGGTTGGCAGCACACAGGGGGAGGCTGTGCCGTGCCCTTGGTGCGCCTGGGACCCGTCCTGGAACATAATCAGCACGACTGGTGACTGTAGCATCTGTGACGCGGCGTTGAACACTGTGTTGTCCATGTATACGCCGTCTGCATCCAGGTTGCCTTGGCTCTCATCCAGGTCGCTCAATTGGCAAAGGTTTTCGCGAACTGTGGCCACGGTAAGCGTGTCGTTACCGTCCACGCCGGCCTCAACCAGTGCCATCCGCACTGCGTCCGGCAGGCAGTTGCCGTTGGCGACTGTGCCCATCTCCTTCGCGTGCTCGAGTTGCGGGTACTTGAGCAGCACATCATACATTGTGTCCAGCGCAAAGGTGCCGTCTTCGAGCAGCTCGTCGCACGCGCCGTTGAGCCGAATCAATGCCAACCTGTCCGCCTTGTGCAGGGTGTGGGCCGTGTGGAATGCCTCGTGGTGCAGCTTGCGCAAGATCTCCAGTTGGGTGTCTTCTTCCGTCCTGGTGGAATCGACCTCCTCTTCTTCTTCTTCGTCTTCGTCTTGGTCTTCGTCTTCGTTTTCGTCTTCTTCTTCGTCTTCGTCTTCGTCTTCCTCGTCCACGTCGACATCGCTCTGCCCGTGTCCGGTGCCCCGGCTCCTAGCAGCAGCGGCGTCTGTGCTCGGAGACAACCCTGTCTCACTTGGCGCGTGGCTGGTGGCACGGGTGCCCGAACTTGCCACCAACTGCGCTTCGACTGTGTCGCCGTTGGTGTGCAGTGTGGGCGCGGGCCTGGCCGAAGCGGGCGTAGTCGTGATTGCCGCCACTTGGCGGTGGTTGGCAGTAACTGTTGTGCCCGCCTCGGACGTGCGGACATTGGTGGTGGTCTCGGTTGTGGAGGTGGAGTCCATGGGCTGGGAGGCTGTTAGGGCCCCTTGCTGCTGGTCTGCGGCTGTGGGGGCGCCCACTCTGGCGCTGGCGCTGACGGCTCTGGCTGGGGTTTCGGATTCCCCTGCCCATTCCCGTTCGCTGCCGTTTGTCGTACGGTGTTCTGCGGCGTCGGTGCTGGCGTCGGTGCTGGCCGGCGAAAGTGCTTCTGCGTCTACGCTCTCGCTCTGCGGCATGAAAAACTCCCGAATCGACTGGGAGCTGGAGTTTGGACTTCTCCGGACCCCCCGACGACGTGGGCTGCGTCTGCGGGTCGACGTCCTCCTTGGTGCTTGTCCTGTGGGCCTCGCCCGTGCGTGAGCACGTGAGGTACTCAGTTGTACCGGTGGTGTCCCCCTCGGTGGTGCCGCCCTTGGTGCAGGCCTGGTCAGCTGCCTTGGCCTTGGTCTTGGCCGAGGCTGCCGACCTGGTGTTCTCATCCGCCTGCTCAGCTGAGCCGCTTCGCCTTCGCGTACCGCCACGCGTCGGAGGTCGCCACGCCAGTAGTGTGCTCGCTTGGCCTGCTTCATCTCTTCCTCCGCCACAACCTTGGGCAGCTCTTGTGCCTTCACAGCCCTTGTTTCGAGCGCCACCAGCGCGAGCCTGCCCGTGTCGGCGCGGCTGTCTTCCGTGCTCAGTCGGTCTGTGCTCGCCTCTTGCGTTGCTCTGACGTGGAGCTGTGCGAGCGCTTCATGCGTGTCGCCCGTCACCAGGGCTTCGTGTGGCTGCCCTGAGAGGCTGGGCTGGCAGAGGTGTCCGTGCTTCGCTCTCATCGTACAGTAAGCACACACTCTTCTGCCCACCTGGCGCCCAGCCCAGGCAGTCCACGTTCTTGGCATGGCCCACGTGCACTGCATATGGCTCTCTTCCAGTTGGGTCCTCCTGTCGACAAGCGTTGTCAACGCAAGGATTGCGTTCGAGGAGCCCGTTGCTACCCAATAAAAGGACCTTGATGCGTGTCTTGGGGCGGAAAACTCGATCTGCCCGCTCCTCAAAGCTCCCACGAGAGCCCTGTGGGCGTCACCGCGGCTGACGGCACAGTGTGTTGACTTGAGCAGTCCATCCAAAAGTTCGACTAGCTCCACTGGCTCAAAGGGTGGGGACACGCTGCGGTCGACCTTGCTCTTCTTGCACGCAAAGAGCACGACCGACACCCTCACGCCAGCGGTGCATGCTGGGTCGTCTCGCGCGTGCCACTGTCCCTTGGCCCCTTCAGTGCCGAGCGCGGCGCACCACGGGTCGTCACAGGGCTTGGCGTTGTGCCGGGCGTTGTGGAGGAGCGGGCAAGGCAAGCGCAACACTTTTGCCGTCCACATCATGGCGCTCAGCGCACACGGGTGTACTCTTGCCTCTACTCGCGTAACCGCCGTGTTCACCCTTGCTCCTGGAAAATCCGAAGTGAACCGGGCGTTGGTTACCAATCTCAAGACCGACGGGTCCAATGTAACGCTAACGGCCATATCGACCCGGGTTGGGACAATGAAAAACGTTACAATGAAACGCGCCGGTGTCACAGATCCCGGCTGAAGCGCCACCGCTCTTTGGTGCACGGATTGCGGTACCACGCCGGCCGCCAGAACAGCAGCTTGCATCGTGAACACCGCCCTCTTCTTCCAGTCCATCCGCGGTTCTCCGTTCATGTACAGCGCCCTGCGCTGTAGGTCGACCGTGATGTGGATTTGCGCGTGGTGCCGTGCGCGTGCCAGGTGCTCGTGGAGGGCCGCGTCGTGCATGAACACCATACCGACCTCATTCTTGTTTCCAATGTTGGCGAGCAGGAGGCCCACTTCACACAGTGCTTGAGTAAGGTCTGCTGCGTGAAGGTTTGCAAAGGTGAGTGCTACCTCGTTGCGCGAGGCTCTCCCCATGTCAGTGTAGCGTGCCGTGGCTGTGACAGAGCTGCATTGCCGAAGTGCCGGTGGCCACGCCTGCTCCACTCGGGCCGCGATACCGGCCATGAGGTCCTTCCTGTTACTTGAACTGGCAGGCAGTTGCACCGATAGCCGTAGCACGAGCGTGGTGTACCAATCCTTCCTCATAGGGCCCGTGAGCGTGGCCGGCAATGGCTCCCGCACTTCGTCCGGCCGCCATACACCAGCAAGCTGGCTGACAGGCGGGACGCTGGCCGCCGTGACAAACGGATTCACCGAGGCGCTCAGTTGCCTCGGGCCCGTCCTCGACTCGGTTGCCACTCCCTGATCCACTGGGACGGATGTTGTCTCCGTGGCCTGCGAGATGGTGCTCTCATTTGTTGACACCGTTGTCGTGCGCGTGGCGCCATTGCTCAACGAGTCTGCGTTGACGG
>JAESSY010000203.1 GCA_016763855.1 Pseudomonadales bacterium | reverse complement strand
TCATATTAAGCCTTGTTCTGTGCACCCAATGGGTGATGGTCTGTTTTGTCACTAACCATTATACAGTCAAGGCTTTCTAGGTTTTAGGGTTTTCTATCTGGGGATTGGGGAAAGAATACACGCAAGATTTTTATGCCCTCGCCAGTACGTCTCCACAGGAGGCAATTGATAAGTATATCGGTGATGATTTTCAGTGGATAAACCCGCTACCAAACTTCATCCCTTTTGGAGGGACTTACCGTGGCGCTGACGGCCTGTTTAAGTACTTTACATTGCTTGATGCTGCAATCGTTATGTCCCCACTTCACTTCGATACCATCCTTGCAGAAAACAATCTCGTGTCCGTCATAGGCGTCGAAAAAGATACATTAGTCAAAGCAACCAACAAGCGCTACAGCATGCCGTTCGTCCATATATTGACTTTCAAAGACGATGGTAAATTGAGTCAAGTGCGTGAATATAACGACATCACAGATATGATCACGGCCTTCACAAACTGAAATAAATCTGCATCACCCCATTCGCGACATCCATTGAGCAGAATACATCAGTGTCGTGAAACTTATGTACTTGGCCGGTACATCACACATAAATTATCCCTGAATAGGAGTGAAAAAATAACATGACTACAACAAACGAAATTAACAGCCCAGTCGTTAAAGCAAGTGGAATTTACGATGTGGTCCTACTTCTGCCCTTCGCCATTCCTGGTCTTTCCGTGTGGACAATTGAGAAGCTGGGTACGATTAACGAACTCTTGTCATTGCCAGGGACAATACCCGAATTGCCGCCATTTGCATTGCTGTTTATCAATATGATGGCGGCACTTGCCATCATGTATTCAGTATTGAGAATCAGGGAACCGAACCGCCTATATGGTGGCTACGATGTTGTCGCGAGGTGTTTAATGGGATCATTAATTCTATTTTATTTACTGGTGTTCGATGTCGCAGGCATCATGTGGGGGTTTTTCCTAGTAGAGGTCATGTGGGCAATATTGCAGTACAGAGCAATAACTCGGACTTAAACGTTTATCGTTAGTTATTAAACATGCTGTAGCAAGCTATACATTGCTACAGACTAACTTTATCTTTTCGCGGTCTAATGAACATGATAAAAAAAATCGGGATTATTGGAGCAGGCTATGGAGGAATCTCAAGCGCCCGCATCCTAAAAGCATTTGGGTTCGAGGTTATTGTTTTTGAAAAAGAACGAGAACTGGGAGGCGTCTGGGTAAAATCACGTCGATATCCAAGTGTAACCACCCAAAATCCCAAGGACACCTACAACCTTTCAGAAATGCCGATGCCAAAGTCATACCCTGAGTGGCCAAACGGCGCACAGGTGCAAGCCTATCTAGAAAGTTATGCAAAAAAGTTTGGGATCATCAAACATATTCAATTGTGCAGCGAGGTAACCCAAGCATCTATTACACCCAAAACGGGTACGTGGCGTTTAGAAGTCAGAAACAGCGGTATCATTTCTGAAACGGTCTCAGAAAGTATCCCCGAAACAAAGACAAAGATAGTCGAGGTGGATTTTTTGCTCGTTTGCAATGGGGTCTTCTCAAAGCCGTTTATTCAGTCCTATCCTGGTTCAGACAAATTTCGCGCTGCAGGAGGCCAGCTTCTTCATACAAGTGAGTTCAACGACGTAGCACTTGCTCGGGATAAAAATGTGGTCATCACTGGTTATGGAAAATCATCCTGTGACGTTGCCCGCGCTTGCATGGACACGAGTGCGACGACAACAGTTGTGGTTCGCAATTTGATCTGGAAGATTCCAAAGAGAATATTGAAAGTCATCAATTTCAAATACCTGTTACTCAATCGGCTTGGAGAAAGTCTTTTCAGGTACACTAATCTAAAGGGGTTTGAAAAATTTCTTCATAGCCGATTCGGGTCACTTTTTCGAAATTTGTTGTTCAGAATGTTCGAGGGAATAATTTCCTGGCAATTACGATTAGAGACCTTGGCGCTCCGTCCGAGCAAGTCATTTGAGACAATAGGAAACGCTACGATCAGCCTTGTGTCCGAAGGGTTTTACGAAGGAGTTCAGAAAGGCAAAATCAAGTTTATTAAGGAAGCCTCGATTGTCGAGTTACGCGCTTGTGAAGCCGTACTCGATAATAATGAGGTGCTCAAGGCTGATATCGTCCTGTGTGGTACAGGTTGGAAACAACAGGTCCCCTTTTTTGACAAGGAAATAATATCGAAAATCACAGATACAAAAGGGAATTTTCGTCTCTACAGATCAATTCTACCTACTGCCGTCCCGAATCTCGCTTTTAATGGGTATGGTTCATCATTAATGTGCCAATTGAATTGTGAAGTCGGCGCACTTTGGATAGCAGATCTTCTAAAGGGCGGTCTTTCACTACCCCCTGACAACGATTTAGAGAATCACATCACTGAACGCTTGGCATGGATGGAAAAACGGACAGGTGGAAAACACTGCAAAGGGACAAACCTTATCCCCTTTACCCTTCATCATTTGGATGAGTTACTAGAAGACTTGGATTTAACGCTTTCGCCCCTGACACTTTTCAAACAATGGTTTGTCGTCGCAAACCCGGGCGATTACAAACACTTACTTAATAAATTGAAAGAACGTTACGCGCTATGAACCGTGTCCTATTGAGCAAGAGCGCCAATCCCTGCGGATAGCACAACGGCTAAAGCGTGTATTTCGGATGATGGGGCCGCCTCCGGATTACCCAATGTCTAAGATGCGGGGGAACTATGCGGGTTATTCGGGGGGCCGCCTAGGTATATCACTGATCCTGCTGTTATCCAAAAAATTCCAATTTTTCCGACCCAAATGAATCGGTCTCAATGCCCGCTCGATGTGATTGGTAGCCATCGGCACAGCGGGGTCTTCCAGATAAACCTTCAGTTCAACTTCCTGGTTTCGAACATAACCCACTGCCGTAATCACGGTTCCCATGCGACTCGGGTATTATATAGTCCTGTAAATAAAAAAGGCCCGCCTATTGGCGAGCCTATTTTATTTAAATGCCTGACAATGTCCTACTCTCACATGGGAACCCCCACACTACCATCGGCGCAAAGTCGTTTCACTACTGAGTTCGAGATGGGATCAGGTGGGACCAACTTGCTATGTTCATCAGACAAACTGTTTGCCGTTCAGCTGAGTAATAACAATCAGCTGCGGCGAATGCTTAAAAAGCGAGAAAGTGATAAAGCCTGTCATTTCATTGTTTCATTCATAATCTGTCGAAACATCCTAAACATGACATACAAGTCATTATTTCAAGCGACTATCCATCATATGACTTAAGCACCCGCATGTTCATCTTACAATGAACTTATGCGATATCCTCAAGTTATATGATCAAGCCTCACGGACAATTAGTACGAGTTAGCTCAACGCCTTACAACGCTTACACACCTCGCCTATCAACCTCGTAGTCTTCGAGGGTCCTTTAGGGGAATCTAGTTCCCAGTGAGATCTAATCTTGAAGGGGGCTTCCCGCTTA
>JAESSY010000202.1 GCA_016763855.1 Pseudomonadales bacterium | reverse complement strand
TAGAATCATATTAAGCCTTGTTCTGTGCACCCAATGGGTGATGGTCTGTTTTGTCACTAACCATTATACAGTCAAGGCTTTCTAGGTTTTAGGGTTTTCTATCTGGGGATTGGGGTTCTGGAGGCGGTGTGGTGGTTGTAGAGACCGGACAATTACCTGACAATAGACACCATGAGAAGAGTTACCCGGTCCGCCTTAGTCACCCATACTGCAAATCAGATGTTTGATGTCGTTAATGACGTTAATCGCTATGCTGAATTCTTACCTTGGTGTGTCGACAGTGTTGTCCTAGAAGATGTAAACAATATTATGGTGGCGCAATTAGTGATTGCGCGGGGCGGATTAAAGCGTAGTTTTACGACCAAAAATACTCACCACATGCCAGATCGTATTCAGATGGAATTGGTCAAAGGCCCATTCTCTAAACTCTTCGGTCTTTGGCAATTTACTCAACTCGGCGGCGATGGTTGCCGTATAGAGATGGATTTGAGTTTTGATTTTGACAATCGCATGATGAATATGACGCTGGCCAGTGTCTTCAATGTGGCAGCAGATACAATGGTAGATGCCTTCTGTAAGCGGGCAGACGAACTTTATGCTTGAGTCTATAGCAATAGAAGTTGCTTTTATCAGTATCGATAAACAAGTGATTAAGTCCTTGGATGTCCCCAATGGCACGACAGTGATCGGTGCTATTCGCCTTTCGGGTATCAAAGATGAGTTTCCAGAATTA
Source organism: Pseudomonadales bacterium (assembly GCA_016763855.1). Lineage (GTDB taxonomy): Bacteria > Pseudomonadota > Gammaproteobacteria > Pseudomonadales > Azotimanducaceae > JAHRVQ01. The sequence goes on along the minus strand of JAESSY010000202.1, from coordinate 3,333 downwards.
GACTTAAACACACAGAAAATAGGGATTTATGGCCGTTTAGTAAAAGAGGATGATGTGCTTCAGGCTGAGGATAGAGTAGAAATCTATCGTGCGCTTATTATTGATCCTAAGGAGGCCCGCCGTAGACGAGCCGAGAAAAAGCTAGGGAAAGGCACTACTTAGCAAGATTTAGGCTTTGCTTTCTTCTTCTGGCTCTTCTGTTTCTTTTTTCGCTGCATCCGTTGGCACATAGTCTCCATCAAAATGACTGAGGCGGCCCTCTACAAAATAAATCTGCAGTTTCTTTTGAATGCCTAAGTTCCCTGGGACCTGAATCGTATAAATATAATCCCATCGGTCATTATTCAACGCATCAGCAATAACCGTGGTGCCAAGGACATAGTGTACCTGGCTTTTGGTCATGCCAGGTTTGAGTTTGTCAATCATTGTCTGAGTGACGACATTGCCTTGCTGAATGGTAATTCTATGGACGCCTGGAAACTGATAAGTGGAGCATCCGTTAATGGAAACGCCGATCAAAACGACGCCCAATATTATATTAAAAACTTTGTTCATATTTCCTTTCTAACTTCCTTTCTTAACTTCTGTTCAGAGGAGGTTTTTGCCATTATTTAGGGCTTGTCTTCCAATGATCGATGAATTAGATATATTATGCGTAGTCTATCTTGCTTTGTCCCTGTAAACCATGACCGCTGAATCACAAGATTTAAAAAATGCGGGCCTCAAGATCACCTTGCCTCGGGTTAAGATCTTGAAAGTTCTCGAAAGTTCACCTCAACATCACCTCAGTGCAGAAGATGTCTATAAGGCTTTATTGCTCAAAGATGAGGAGATTGGTGTTGCGACAGTATATCGTGTGCTAACCCAATTTGAAGCAGCGGGTTTAGTAGTTCGCCACAATTTTGAAGGTGGCCATGCCGTTTTTGAAATTTCTCCAGATGAACATCATGACCATATTGTTTGTATTCAGTGCGGTAGTGTAGAAGAGTTTCAGGATGAAGAAATTGAGAAAAGGCAGGAGCAGGTAGCAAAGCGTTTGGGTTACAAACTGACGGAACATAACCTGAATCTATACGGTTACTGTCCTAACTGCCAAGATTGAATCTTAGCTAAGCTTGGGCGCTTTGGTACATTTCTTTCGCGTGAGCAAGGGATTGATCTGTAATCTCGATACCACCTAACATTCTCGCAATCTCCGCAATTTTGCCTGTAACACCCAATTCTGCAACTTCAGTTTTAACTAATTTATCCTCTTCATGCTTAGTGACTTTGAGATGTTGGTGCCCTTGAGCTGCAACCTGCGGTAGATGGGTAACGCAGATTATTTGCGCTTTTTCTCCTAGCTCCCGAAGTAGGGCACCTACCACTTCAGCAATACCCCCGCCAATGCCTACGTCAACTTCATCGAACACCAAGGTAGGTACTTTCGACGTGTCTGCTGTTACAACTTGTATCGCGAGGCTGATGCGCGAAAGTTCGCCGCCGGACGCAATCTTATTGAGTGATTTTGCGGATTGTCCTGGGTTGGTGCTGATGAGAAATTCGATATCTTCCATACCCTTTGCATTAGGGCTGTGCTCAGCTAGTGGTGAGAGTGAAATCTCGAAACTTGCGCCCCCCATCCCGAGTTCGCCTAACTGATCTGAAACGCGCCTATGCAGTTTCTTTGCCGCTTTCATGCGGGCAGCGGATAGTTTTTTGGCCGCTACAAAATATTTAGATTTAAGTTGTTTAAGCTGTCCCTCACAATCTACAATCTCCTGATCAATGTTCCCGAGCGTGCTGAGTTCGCTTTGAATATCTGCTGTTAATTTCTCAATCCCACTACTTTCAATGCGGTGTTTTCTACAAAGGTCATATATTAAAGTCAGACGATCTTCTACGTCAGCGAGCCTCGCAGGGTCCATATTAAAATCACTGCTGAATCGTTCTAGGTCCAGTATGGCTTCTTCAACCTGAATCTTGCCAGAGTTAAGCAATTCAGTGATGGGTTTGATCTCATCCAACTGCATATCTTCCATTAGCTTTGCACTTTTAGAAAGATGCGCAACAACTCCGCCATTGGTATTACAGAAATCAAGAACCTGATGACAGCTCTGCAAAATGGACTCTGCACTAGCTAGCCTTTTTTGTTCTTTTTCCAGCTTTTCTGTCTCGCCAGCAGCAATATTGAGCTGTTCAAGTTCTTCCGCTTGATATGACAGCAATTGAAGTCGGGCTGCTTGGTCTGCATTGCTGCTGATGAGTGTTTTGAGTCGCTCAGGTTTTCCCGGTAGGCCAAAAATAGCGTACTAACCTTATTGGCGTCAGAAATCACGCCGGCAAACTCATCTAAAAGTCGCCTGTGTGTGTCCTTTTTTAAGAGGGACTGATGCTCATGTTGACTATGTATGTCGATTAAATGTTCTCCTAAGGTCTTCATATCGTTGACCGTGGATGGTGTTCCGTTGATATAGCCTCTTGAACGGCCATCCTTGCCCAAGACTCGCCTTAATAAACATTCTTGCTGATCCGTACCAAGCTCCCTTTCTTTGAGCCAATCCAAAGCAGCTTGGTTATCTTTGAGGTCAAATGTTGCGTGGATTTCAGCTTTTTCGCCATGATTGCCGATGGTACCGGCCTCTGATCTGTCTCCAAGGGCTAAACCCAGTGCGTCGAGCATAATGGATTTACCAGCACCGGTTTCACCGCTGACGACAGTCATCCCTGGGGAAAGCTCTATTTCGAGCTGATCCACAAGGGTAAAATTGCTCACAGCGAGATGGCTAAGCATGATTTTCCAGTTTATGAGACTAAGAGGGCTATTAAACAAATTTAGTGCCTCGACTGCAATAAGTCTGAAGGGCATGAATATCAAATTTATCCTTCCTAAACCCTTGAATGATGTGAGGATAATCCCCATATCACTTCCCACATCGAACACAGCGAACAATCCGAGACATGAGAGAGGATGGAATGTCTAAGCCCGAAGATCAGAACGCTAATGACGAAGACGCTATTGATCAAAACACCTTAGATCAAAGCAAGGCAGAAGAAGCGACAGATGTCACCGACCTTGAAAAAGCAAAGGTTGACAATTCAGAGCCTAGCGAGCAAAAGCGTGACGAAAGTAGTCAAGAAGAAACAGAAGAAGTGACATTAGAGAGCCTTCAGCTAAAGTTAGAGCAAGCTTTTGAAGAGACCATGAAATACAAAGATGTAGCACTTCGCGCTGAGGCTGAAATGCAGAATGTACGTCGGAGAGCGACGATTGACCTTGAAAACGCTCATAAATTTGGGATTGAGAAACTCGTTCAAAATATATTGCCCGTTGTGGATGGTTTGGAAAAGGCC
>JAESSY010000201.1 GCA_016763855.1 Pseudomonadales bacterium | reverse complement strand
TTGTTGTAATGTCACTCGACTCATAATGAACTCCTGTGATTGGAGCGTTTATTATCAGGCCGGTAAATATAAAGGGATAGTACGCGGAGAAATTGGCGCTTACAATGGTAGTGCTATTCTCTAGCACCAGGTTCAATCATCAATTCAGAAACATCTCTATATCCACCTAGTTTTCCTTTTATGAAGGTATTAAATGCAATTGAATACCTGGGTTGTTCACTGCCATTAGTTTCAACTAGATGATTAAGCTCAGATGGAAATAGTAAGATCTCATTAGCGACTGGTATGACGATATTGACAGGTGTATTAAATAGATTCTGCTTGCTCCTCTGGGGATTCAATTCTAGTTGCTGATAGGTTATACGCTTGTCAAAAACCATCCGCGCCACAGGAGAAGGTAAATCGCAATAATATAAAGAGCCAGAAATGATTGAGTTAGAGTGAGAGTGGGTATGCATACCAACACCAGGCTCATTTATCAAGGACCAGGACTGTGTCACATACAGTTTTTGCGCAATACCCATGACCTCAGTAGAATATATGTCCAGAGCTTCTTGAACTGCAATTTTGATACTCTCAAGCTCAGGATCTTCAAATATGTAAAGGTTTTCAGAAATAAAATTGTCTCTGTTCTTCACCATTTTCAAGTTCTGTATGTATTCTATTTGCTCGCTGCTAATCGCATGCCCTATTGCTGCTTTAAAATGTGGTATCGCAAACAGAGGTTGTATATCGTAGTCATCTATGGCCATCGTTTATAAAGTCCTAGGGTTGGTTACTTATTAATCTCTGTGTCAATATGACGCAGAAAATGATTCATTGCAGGCTATTGTCATTGCCGCAAATAAGGTTAAAAAATTTATTCAGCATCGATATGCATTTTGTATTTTTGTGTTTCTATGGTTATTAAATAACGGACAAACATTTCAGCCTCTCCTAGCTTCAACTTGCCACGCTAGCGGTGCTTCGTGTTCAGGTAAAATAAATTTGCTGTAGGTCACATCTATAAGTCCCTCTTTTTCCAATGAGTGACAGAGCGCTGTAATTTGCGATTCACTGCTTGCGGCTTTCCTCATTTCGCTCAGACGTAGTAAATTGTGCTCAATATCTTCAGACATGGCATCTAACCAGTCAATAAGATCGGACAGATCATATTCTTTGTGTTTTTCAACTAACTGGCGAAACCCAAAATAGAGATGGCAATGCACTCCTTCTGGATTAATTTGAACAGACTTCGCCATCAGGCTCGCGACAGGTGAAAATACAGTAAGCGCATTCTTTTGAGTCACGACTGAACTACTGAACAATGATCTACTGAGCACCTTAGCATTAGGAATGAATTTCGCATCGATTGCCGCCTGCGCGCCTTCCATCAATTTTTTATTTTTCGCATCAATATAACCGTCTTCACAATGGCACAATAGCGATAATTTACCGCCATGATTCACTAGGCGTGCAGCCTCAATAAAAGCCTGATGACCGGCATATTCGATACCAAACTGACTTACAACCATATCAAATGAGTGGTCTTCAAACGGTACTTTATCTGCCGGGCAAGTGTGGGTTTTGGTCTGCGGTAAACGCTTTTTCAATATATCGAGCGCTGTAGCGGAAATATCAGCGGCATGGAACTGATAAGTATGTCCCTGAGGAATGTGAGAAAATATAGAACCTGCACCTGCTGCCAGATCAATAACCTTTGCGCCTTCTGTTAACCCGTGAAACACACCCTTCCAGAATTCGCCAAGATACGGGTTCGCGCCGCCCTCTTTGTTGACGAAAACTTCTCCAGCTGAACCTTCTTTCCCCCAGTATTCTGACCAATTTTCATCATTATTCGGCATTGGATACAGCTTTGTTATAAATTGCGTATGGGAAGAGAAAAGCAATGGCCGTTCATCATTCCTATACAAAAAAAGGAACGGCAAGCTAAGCTCACCGTTCCCCTGGTCTTTCAGACTATGAGATTTCTAAAACATAATGATTTTAGAATCTTACAGAACCCTTCACATACCATGTACGACCGAAAACGTCATATGTTGATGGGTACGTATTTGCCTGTGAATCATTGTTGCCAATGACAGGTGGTCCTTTGTCCTCAATGTTATCTACACCCAGATTGACCGTGAAATAATCAGTAAGAGCGTATGTAACTGTTGCATCAAAGTAATTGAAACCTTTCAATGTTTCTACTGAGAATACAGTGCCATCATCATCATCCTTGGTTTCACCAATGTAACGCCACAATAACTGAGCTCGGACCTTGTCGCGAGACCAAGTAAACGTCATCCGATGCTTGTACTCAGGTGTAGGTTCACCACAGTCCGCACCGAATTTGCCAGCGCACTCGATAACCGACGCGCCTTTGAACGCTACAAAATCACTTTCATTAAGAAATGTACCGACATAATTGATGCGGAAATCGCCACCCATTAAGTTAGTGTCATAACTGGCCAACACGTCGACACCATTCAATGTAATCTCGGCAACATTTTGTATTCCGGTTTGTACAAAGTCAATTGTGCCGTCTGCACGACGATTAACTGAGTTACAAAAATCGCTTCCGACACCGCCTACAGGGTCAGTCGCGTCATAACAAGTTGCTAAGATATTGTTTGCTCCACCACCAAAGCCTGCAATAGCTTCAGAGATTTCAATATCAAAATAGTCGATACTTACTGTTAGACCATCAATAAAATCAGGGTTAATCACAATACCAACGGTCAATGTTTCAGCTTCTTCTTGAACCAAGTTAGGGTTACCACCACCAACTGCTCGGACTTGTCCTGCTGCCAGATTAATGGCTGGAGAACCTACGACAGCAGCAGGAACGCCTGTTGCTGTACAAATCGCAATAGTTGCTGCGTCTGGTCCACCAATGGCACTACATGGATCGGTAGAGCCCGGAAAACCTTCAGATGGAGGGGAGAACAACTCACCAATATTGGGTGCTCGTACAGCTGTATTGAAACCGGCACGAATTCTTACTTGGTCATTAATTTCCCACGAACCTGCAATTTTATAACTATCGATATCACCAGCAGTTGAATACTCCGAAGTGCGATAAGCCAGCTCAAGGTCAAGATTTTGAATCATTGACACACCGCTGATCAAAGGCAGATACAGCTCGCCGTAAATAGAATCAACCCTATAGGAGCCAGACGTTGCAGGTGCACCATTGAAACCAGCAATTGTGCCTGCAGCCAGATCCTGTGAAGGACGGAAGTCGAAACTATGGAATTGGTGCTCATAACCGATCGCCGCAGAGGCAGTGCCAGCTGGCATTTCAAAAAGCTCACCAGAGAAGTTAACACTTCCTACAGTCTGGTTAAACTCAGCAGCGGGCGCAACAGCAGTACGCAAAAATGCAGCGCCTGCTTCAGAGATATTGCCTTCACCAAAGATATTAATTGGTGCGCAAGCGCTCGTTGCTCCACTAGCAGAAGTATCTGCGCAAGTGCCGCCGGTTGGGTCAGCAACAAGATCTAGTAATAGTGCTTGTTGGAAACGAGCCCGATTAACATTACCCGATTGAGTACTTGAGTTTGATACCTGACCTTCTTGAATATAAGCATCGTAAGACCATGAAGTGTCACCAAAGGTTCCTCGAATACCACCTTTGACTTGAAACCCGGTAAACAGATCATCAGAAATACGAGGACCCACTTCACGTAATCGACGTCTCACAAACATTGTTCCAGTGTCATCAATACCATCGCCATCAGCATCTATACCGTCGCCAAAAGCATCAGACAAAAGAACTTGAGTTTCTGGTGTTAGGAAAGGACTGCCATCAAGCGTGAATTGAGTACCAGAGGCAAAGATAGGGGTTGGTGCCAGTTGTTGGGGCACGTGAGATGATGTGAACATTGCTCGACCATAGAATTCATGACCATCAATTATTTCGTATTTAGCCAAGGCAGTAGCCTGATAACGCGTCTGTGGTAACTGAATGTAGTTAACGGGTGCATAGTTATAGAAGTCGTTAACTTGTCCGCTTGTCACAAAAGGGCGCGCTGAACCATTGGGATCGAATACGATGCCGAAGCTATCGGGTGAGAAAGCCCCTAGAGCACCTGCGAAGACTGATGTTCCCGGCACGCCAGTAGATCCACCAGGCTCCAAGCCGCCATTACCGTCATCAAAAAAAGCTGTTTCTGAGAATGAGCGATCACCTTGAAACAAGTCCTTCCGGTCGGTATAGCTCATGTTCAAAACTACATTACCGCGCCCATCGTCAAAATTCGCTCCAATGGTTAATTCTGTGCTGTAGATCTCAGCATCACCTTCCTCGGTACGCTCCGCACTCTGAGAAAATGAGACACCTTCAAAATCATTTTTAAGAATAAAGTTAACAACACCGGAAACCGCATCAGAACCATAAACAGCAGATGCACCACCGGTCAGCACTTCGACCCTCTCGATGAGAGCTGTTGGAATCGTGTTGATGTCAACGGTTCCGGTACGGCTTGTAGGATTTGCACGGGTACCGTTAATCAGTACCAGCGTACGGCTAGTGCCCAGACCACGTAGATCGACAGAGGCAGTACCATTACCCGGATTATTTGACGTACGATCTAAGCCCGGCACAATTTGCGGTAAGGAATTTAATAAAGATTCGGTGTTAATTGTTCCTGTCAGGTCAAACTGTTCAGAATCGACCGTAACGATAGGTGCGTTGGACGTGAAATCGGCTCGTTTTATCCGAGAACCCGTAACAACCACTTCTTCTATCATTTTACTTTCATCCTCCGCAAACACCGGAACAGCCGTAGCCGCTAAAGCACTTGCGAGGGTTATCGAGTAGATAGCACTCGCTAATGGAGTCTTTTTCAACATTTATGTTCTCCCAACTATGTGGTTTTTTACATTTATTATATAGCTGCTTTGAAGCAGCTATTTCTTTCAGTGAAGACCTCACTGGGAACACTGGTAACAATAAGACGGGTGAGAGTGGAAATCCCGCAGTAAAAATGGAAATAAAATGAGAAAAAAATTGAAAGCGGCCAAATAAGATCATATTTGGTTAGAATGATGTGGGATTTAGCGCTTTTCCGATCAAATTTTGCGCTTTTACAAATCCAAGTTAGAGCGTTCCAACACCTAGTTCATTTAAAGTCACTAAGTGTAACACGCATATAGAACGGCGACCATTCAGAACAACCGAAATCCCCCAAATAGAGTCCCTCCACTGTTTAGAATCTCTCATATTGCTTCTTTATTCGGACAAATGCAGACCGTCACACAGGTACAACTAAGAGATTAAGTTAAGAATCGTTCCTCAGGGCACCATATCACTTCCCGTTTAGCTTTTCTGAGTCCTATTCTGTATCCATCAGCAGTTTCGTAAAGCTGGCGGTGGTTCAAACTCCGTCATTGGGAATTCGTGGTCAACTAACTTGCCAAATTCTCCTTAATGGTAGCGCTACGGATGAGAATCTCTCGGTTTCTATTACCATATCGATCCCGGATTTCTTCTGGTACCAGACGTGGTTGATTCTGATGTTTATCGCCATATTCATCGTGTTTTATTTTTGAAAAAAGTCGGGTTGATTATACAATGAAAATGAGGATGCCTTTGATGCGGGTTATTCCTTTTCAGCGAGCGTCACTAGATCTAGACGCGTGTCATTCAGCAAAGGGCGACAAAAACCGAATCGAAAATTTACGGTTCTGAGTAGAGCGTTTTGTTCGCAAAAAATCATGCCTTCAAAAGCATAGATAAAATTAAAGAGAACCGAAGTAGCCCTATCGGGTTAGTTTGGTCACTGCCCTTAGTAGCCGGTCTTTTTCTATAGGCTTGCTAATCCAGCCATTGGCGCCCGCGACTTTAGCTTCATTTTTTTTCACTGTTGCGGATTCGGTACTCACTACCAGAATAGGAATACCGTTGTACTTATCAAGGTTTCTCAGTTTCTTTATCAAGCCAACACCATCCAAATTAGGCATGTTCAAGTCAGTAATGACGAGATCAAAGGCTTCTTTTTTTCCGCTAGCGATTAAGTAGCCGTTGTTACCATCGTAAGCGATTTCAAGCTCGCAGTGATCGGACAGCATTGCTTCGTACATTCTGCGCATGACCAATTGATCATCGACAGCTAGTATCCTTAAGTTCTTCATGTTTTTTCGGTGTGCCTCTTATGGCTAAGAGTTGAAGGTTTCTATTTCTCTATATTAAGTATAGAAAAAGAATCGAAATAAGAAACTAAAGGCATTAAGTATTTCGTTGGAGAGAAAAAGTGGCGAGATTTTGCATTTCGGTTTTGTAAGCCGAATCAGGGATGTGGGTCAGGCAAGACAGGGCCTTTTGAATTTCCTGTTCTGCCTTCTGATTTGTATAATCTAAACCACCGGTACTCTCAACAATCTCCATTACGTCATCTAGTTTATTGATGTCGGCATTGAGAATAGCATCCTCAATCAATCTGGATTCGTTCTTTTTCCCGGTACGCATTGCAACGATTAGAGGCAGTGTTACTTTTCCCTCTGCCAGGTCATCACCGACATTCTTGCCAAGTTGCTCGGTAGTGCCAACGTAATCGAGGGCATCGTCTACAAGTTGGAATGCCATCCCCAGGTGTTGACCGAAATGCTTAAGGGAAGCCTTCTGCACTCTGGCAATCTCCTGGTCTTCCTTTGATCCGGATACGCCCTCATTCAAAGATAGGGCAAGAACGGCGCCTGCATGGGATGATGCTTCGAATAATTTGGCGGTTTTTCGGTCAATCACTTCTAAGTAACTTAACTCAGTGATGTTCGGATTGCGGATGTTGGTAAGCTGTTGTACTTCACCTTCAGCAATCGTATTGGTTGCTACCGAAAGGATTTGCATGACTTCCATCTCGCCGATGTCCACCATCATCTCGAGTGCTCGAGAATGTAGAAAATCTCCGACTAATACGCTGGCAGGATTGCCCCATTCTGCGTTAACTGTCTTTCGGCCGCGTCTGAGTAAAGAGTCATCTACTACATCGTCATGAAGCAGCATTGCGGTATGGAGAAACTCGATGACCGCGGCTAGTTTAATGTGTTCGTTTCGCTGGTAACCAAGTGCTTTCGACGAGAGTAATACCAGTAGGGGTCTCAGCCTTTTACCCCCTGCATCAATAAGGTAATTAGCGATTTCTTCCACCAGAGGCACGTGAGAACTGAGGCTGTTGATGATGAGTTGGTTAACGGCCTTGAATTCGGGGTCAACCACATTGTAGAAGCTATATTTCATCTTAGAAGTTTCGATTTTACATTTTGGCCCGAAGATGCATGAATGCTAGGGATGGCCGGGATTGCTGTCAAGTGCGATTACGCTTTTAAACCCAATATTTGTAGCTAGAAAATATCCTGAATGGTCGCTTGATTGGTTGACTGACTTCCCGTAGAATTGCGCCCCCTGAATATGGGCTAGGCCCACGGCATTCTATTGCCGTAATACTAGTTTGTAGTAACGGTTAGATCCTTAGAATAAATAGAGTAGTGAGCATGTACGCTGTAATTAAAAGTGGTGGTAAGCAACATCGAGTCGTTGAAGGAGAAATCCTTAACCTTGAGAAGTTGAACGCAGAGGCTGGTGAAACAGTTAATTTTGAAGAAGTTTTGATGATTGGCGAAGGTGCTGATCTTAAAATTGGTGCGCCTTTTCTCGAAGGCAGTAAGGTTACTGCCGAAGTAATAGAGCAAGGCCGAGCAGATAAGATCACCATTATTAAGTTTCGTCGACGTAAGCACTACAGGCGACAAGCAGGTCATCGTCAGTCTTACACAAGAGTTAAAATTACAGAAATTTCAGGAGGTTAGTCATGGCCCATAAGAAAGCAGGCGGTAGTACGCGTAATGGTCGCGATTCGGAATCGAAACGTTTAGGGGTCAAAATATACGGTGGTCAAACTGTCCTAGCAGGAAATATCATTGTTCGACAGCGCGGAACAAAATTTCATCCCGGCAAAAATGTAGGTTGTGGTAAAGATCATACCTTGTTTGCCACTGCTGCAGGCAAAGTTGAATTTGCCGTAAGAGGTCCGAAACAACGCAAATATATAGATGTTGTGGCTGAGGCTTAATAAAACCTCATAGTAAAAAGCCCTGTCATTGACGGGGCTTTTTTTTGGCTGGTACATTTTTGGTGGTTTTTGGCGGTATATTCCCGGGGCAATTTGCCCCCATTAACCTTTAGGTTGTGGCAGAATAAATAAATGAAATTCGTAGACGAAACAAGCATAAGAGTTGAGGCCGGTAACGGTGGGCCAGGTTGTCTGAGCTTCAGGCGTGAAAAATATATTGCCAAAGGCGGGCCGGACGGCGGTGACGGTGGTGATGGTGGCAGTGTTTACCTCAAAGGTGATTCAGCCTTGAATACGCTAGTTGATTTTCAATTTAAACCTCGAATACGTGCAGAAAGCGGAGAGTCCGGCAAAGGAAAAGATTGCACGGGTGCAAAGGGCGAGAGTGTTTATGTGAGAGTTCCCTTAGGAACGAGTGTCTTTGATGATGAAAGTCAGGAATTTCTTGGAGATGTCAATGATGAAGGCGAGACCATGTTGGTAGCTCAAGGGGGATTTCACGGACTTGGCAATACCCGTTTTAAATCGAGTACAAACCGAGCACCTAGACAAACCACAAAGGGTACTAAAGGAGATCTGAAATTACTGCGTTTCGAGCTCAAGCTCATCGCGGATATCGGCCTGTTGGGTCTACCTAATGCGGGGAGATCAACTTTGATCGCGTCAGTATCAGCGGCGCGTCCCAAGGTTGCTGATTACCCGTTTACGACTTTGGTGCCAAATCTTGGTGTAGTGAAGGTCGGTGATGAGAGTTTTGTCATCGCTGACATTCCCGGGCTAATTGAGGGTGCTGCTGAAGGAATGGGCCTAGGTGTCCAGTTTCTAAAACATCTTGCTAGAACCAGGTTGTTGCTCCACCTGGTGGACTTATCCCCAATGGATGGGAGTAATCCGGTTGATAATTTCAGAGTGATAGAAAAAGAAGTGGCTAAATACAGTAAAGGTATCGCAGAAAAAGAGCAGTGGTTGGTTTTTTCCAAGCTCGATATCTTGCCTGAAGAACAAGCCGCTGAAATCATGAAGGATGTTCTTGAATCATGTGAGTTTAAGGGCCCTGTATTTAAAATCTCAGCTGTTGCAAAGCGCGGTACAGATGCCCTGTGTAATGCAATTCAATCTCGACTGCTTGAAATGAAAGATCTGGAACGAGAAGAGGAAGATTGGGACGTGATGGATGAAAAAATACGAAATGAAGTGCATCACTATTCATCAAAACAGCGTGAATTGCGACGTGAAAGGCGTGAAGAAACTCAGAAGTTGAGGTCGGTCGATATTGACGCTCAGGACGACGACAATGATGTTGAAGTCCATTACGAGCCCTAACTTAGATAGTGATTTGTTAACACCATGAATCAAAATGCTGCAAACCAAGAGATGACATCATTTGAATCCGGGGATACCTGGGTTATCAAGATTGGTAGTTCTCTTCTGACCAATGGAGGGCAAGGTCTGGCTATTGATGCAATGGCGCTTTGGGTAGAACAGATCGTCAAACTCCGTCATGCAGGGGTAAAAACTGTCCTAGTATCTTCTGGTGCAGTGGCAGAAGGTATGAATCGCCTAAATATGAAGAAGCGCCCTCATTCTTTGGCGCTTTTACAAGCCGCAGCCGCAGTTGGTCAAATGGGGCTGGTGCAGGCTTATGAGTCATTGTTCCAGAAATTTGATATTCATACTGCTCAGGTTTTGTTGACCCATGCTGATTTGCGATCCCGAGAACGATATATCAATGCCCGGGGTACACTGAAGAATTTGTTGGATTTAGGGGTCATACCAGTCGTCAATGAAAATGACACCGTGGTGACGGATGAGATTCAATTTGGAGACAACGATACACTGGCGGCCTTGGTATCCAACCTGATTGGGGCCAATACGCTGTTATTGCTCACAGATCAAAAAGGTCTGTATGATTCCGATCCGCGTAAGTCTAACGAAGCTGCCCTTGTTAGACAAAGACGTGCGAATGATCCTGATTTGGTTGGGATGGCCGGTGAAGGCGGTGAATGGGGTCGTGGTGGCATGGTCACCAAGATTAAGGCAGGTCGAATAGCGGCAAGAGGTGGCGCAAATACGGTGATTGCACACGGTTTGCAAGAGGATGTTATTTCTCTCCTTCATAAAGGTGAAGTTATGGGGACTTTGCTGATGGCGGATAAAGCAGTCTTGGCTTCCCGTAAGCAATGGCTTGCGGGTCTTGCCGCTCAAGGTAGAATTTATCTTGATGCGGGCGCAGTGACAGTATTGCGAGAAAAAGGCAGAAGTCTTCTACCCATCGGAGTTAAGCGTGTTGATGGGAGGTTTACCCGGGGAGAAATTGTGGCATGTTTAGATGAGTCAGGGATGGAAGTTGCCAGAGGATTGATCAACTACGACCACGAAGAATCTGCCGCGATATGTGGCAGATCCAGCGTAGATATTCAATCGATTCTAGGGTATGCCGGTGAAGAAGAGCTTATTCATCGTGACAATCTGGTGATTGTATAAACGGTATTAGTCTAAAGAAGACCGTCCATGCCAAATTAGGCTTTTAAAGCCTTAATCTGTATGTTGAGGCGAGACTTATGACGTGCGGCTTTGTTCTTACTAATAATGCCATGACCAACCGCTTTGTCCAAAATAGGAACTGCAATTTTGTATGCTGCGCCTGCAGCATCGTAGTCCGCAGCTGCTAGGGCTGTGATGGTGCGCTTGAGAGCGGTGCGCATTGCTGAACGCTCGCTCGCGTTGTGCTTTCTGCGAACTTCAGACTGTCGCGCTCTTTTTCGTGCTTGTGCAGTATTAGCCACGGTTGGATATACCTCGGTGTGGTGCTGTAAAATTAGACGCGTCACTATGCCTACGGCGGACGCTTTTGTCAATCAATCTTTTGACGTGAATGAGTAGAATTGATCGCTAAATTTTGTACCGGTTCATGCCCCATTTTCCTGTAAAATAGCGGGTGACAAATGAAAATAATCGACATCTGGACAGGACTCGCTAGATCTTGATAACAATTGAAGTTTTGCGGGGCTACTTCCTTTGTTAGAGCTTAATCTCATTTCTGATGGAGGCTGAAATTGCTGTTTACCAACAAAACTAGTGATATCTGGACAGGAACTAGCTAGATGAATGTAGAGAAGTCGGGCAAGAAATTGAGTGAGGACAGTGTTCGTAAACCGCCTAGCTTGCTTAAGTCCAGTTCTCTTGTTTCAGTGATGACCTTACTATCTCGAATGTTAGGTTTAGTTCGGGACATGGTAATCGCAAATTTCTTTGGTGCCAGTGCGGGCGCAGATGCCTTTTTCCTTGCATTTAGAATCCCAAATTTCTTCCGGCGGTTGTTTGGAGAAGGTGCATTCTCTCAAGCGTTTATACCCGTTTTATCGGAGTACCAAACAAAGCGCTCCAAAAGTGAGGTGAAGGAACTCGTCAGCCACATCAGTGGTAGTTTGGGCTTAAACCTAATTGTCCTCACGGTAATAGGGGTTGCAGCAGCACCTCTAATAATGGGCGTTTTTGCTGCTGGCTATGTCTATACAGGAGAAACTCAAAAATTAGCACTAGCAACAGAAATGTTGCGCATCACATTCCCCTATGTGTTTCTTATTTGTATGACCGCTTTTTCTGGATCCGTCCTGAATAGCTTTAATCGCTTTGCAATCCCCGCATTTACGCCGGTTTTACTCAACGCCAGTTTGATACTGTGTGCTATTTACCTTACACCCTATATGGAGACGCCTATTGTTGCGCTTGCGTGGGGGGTATTAATTGCAGGTGTTGCGCAGCTTAGCTTTCAAATACCCTTCCTCGCGCGCTTGGATCTTCTGGTTAAACCAAAAGTTAATTTTAAAGACGAGGGCGTAAGGAAAGTGATGACACTTATGCTGCCGGCTTTGCTAGGTGTTTCTGTCGGACAAATTAATTTGCTTTTGGATACAGTCTTGGCATCTTTTCTTGAGACGGGCAGCTTGTCTTGGCTATACTATTCTGATCGTTTGCTTGAGCTACCTCTGGCGCTATTCGGCATCACAATTGCCACTGTCATTTTGCCTAATTTGTCTCGCCAGCATAACAATGATCCCAAGGCTTTTTCTGCCACCTTGGACTGGGCGGTTAAAATGGTTTGTTTGATTGGCATTCCAGCCTCTCTTGCGCTTATCGTGTTATCTGAGAGTTTAATCACCACGCTGTTTTATCGAGGAGAAATGACGGCCCGGGATGTCAGTATGGCCTCCTTTAGCTTGAGTGCTTATGGCTTTGGTCTTCTTGGACACATGTTAGTGAAAGTCTTGGCTCCGGGTTATTTTGCGCAACAGAATATTAAGACGCCTATGAAAATTGGCATCATTGCCCTCGTCGTGAACATGGTACTAAACCTCATTTTTGTTTGGCATTTGAAACACGTGGGCTTGGCTCTTGCGACTTCACTATCCGCTTTCTTGAATGCGGGTCTGTTGTGGTATGGTCTCCGAAAATCGGGTGTGTTGATACTGGATAGGTCATGGGTAAAATTTCTACCACGTCTGGCACTTGCTAACGGCGCAATGTTAGTCTGTTTACAGCTTATTTTACCAAATCAAAATCAATGGCTGGACATGACTTTCTGGTGGAGGCTGATGATGATGATGTTTGTTTGCTTGTCTGGGGCGTTGGTTTATTTTGTTTGTTTATTATTAATGGGTCAAAAATTCAAAGAGTTAGTGAAGTAGAAAATGCAAGTTATTCGAGGTTTAGTTAATATTAAATCGATTCATCGAGGGTCAGTTGCCACCATTGGTAATTTTGATGGCGTTCACCTTGGGCATCAGGCAATCTTGAAGCAAGTTTGTGAGAAAGCGAGGCAACTGTCTGTGCCATCGTTATTGATCTGTTTTGAGCCTCAGCCAAGAGAGTTCTTTAGTGAGTTTAATGCACCGGCCCGGCTCACCCGTTTTCGTGAGAAGGTAGATCTTCTTGAATCTCTGGGCGTAGATCTTGTGCTCTGTTTGAAATTTAATGAAGCGACGAGGTCGATGACGGCGGATGCCTTTATTGATGTTTTGGTCAAAGATTTAAGATTGAGAGCGCTATTTGTTGGGGATGACTTTAAGTTTGGTCATGATCAATGTGGAGGATTCGAAGAATTGCAAAGTGCAGGCGCCAAAAATAATTTTGACGTCACCAATATGTATACCCTGAATATTGGAGATAGCCGGGTTAGTAGTACGCAAATAAGAGAGTATCTTGCGAAAGGTTTTTTTAGTGAAGCTGAGTTGATGTTGGGTCGACCTTACGCGATTAGTGGCAAAGTGGTATATGGTAGCCAATTGGGTCGAACACTAGATGCTGCAACAGCAAACATACATCTGCAGCGGTATAGGGCGCCGATTGACGGGGTATATGCTGTCGTTATGGAACTTGAAGAAAGCGCTGAAGTGTTTGAAGGAGTCGCCAATGTAGGCGTAAGGCCAACCCTTGAAAACCAAACATTGAGACCGATTCTTGAAGTTCATTTGTTCGATTTCTCCAGGGATATATACGGTCAGAAGGTTAAGGTTGTGTTTAAGAAAAAAATTCGTAAGGAGAAAAAATTTCCTGATTTTGATTCGTTGAAAACCGCGATAGCGGAAGATGTGGTCTCTGCGAAGCAGTTTTTTTTCAAAGCGCTAAGCCATTGAGATACTTGATCCTGCCATTGATTGTTGTGCTAAGTGATCAATTTACAAAGCATTATATGTCAGATTTGCTTGTTCTATGTTCGAATGTGTATTGTGAATCAATCGAAGTACTACCTGTGTTTAAGTTTGTCCTCTTACACAACACAGGTGCTGCATTCAGTTTTCTAAGTGACGCTGGGGGGTGGCAGCGATGGTTTTTGGTTTCGATATCATTTGTTGTGAGTATATTTGTCGCTGTTTGGTTGTACAATATAAGGCAGACTGAAAAGGTACTAGGACTAGGCCTTGCCTTTGTGCTAGGAGGGGCAATTGGCAATTTGATCGATAGGGTGAATCAGGGCTATGTCGTGGATTTCATTTCAGTGTACTGGGAACAATATCATTTTCCCGTTTTCAATGTCGCTGATAGTGCGATATTTATCGGTGCTTGTTTATTAATATTGGACATTTTTTTAAAGTCGAAAGAAGAATCAGTAAAGGCGGCTCTGGATAAAAAATAGCGGCGTATCAAAGAAATGAGTAATGAAAAGATAGTGAATGTACCGATTGGTCCTGGGACGAAAGTTTTTCTAACATTTAGTCTGAGTTTGGTAACGGGTGAAAAAATAGATTCAACTGGGACTACTCCCGCAGAGTTTACAGTAGGAGACGGTAAGCTATTACCGGGTTTCGAGAAGGCCTTGTTTGGCATGGTGGCAGGTGCTAATAATAGTTTGAATATTCCTGCTGAGGCGGCCTTCGGTATGCCCCAGGAAGACAATAGGCAGCGTATTAAGCGATCGCAGTTTCAATCAAATATGGCATTAGCAGAGGGTCTGATGATGTCCTTTGCTGATGCTCAAAATGCAGAGCTACCGGGGGTGATTACCGCTGTGAGCGATGACTATGTGGATGTTGATTTTAACCATCCATTGGCAGGGAAAGATTTGATTTTTGATGTGGAAATCATGTCTGTTGAACAAGTCAGCAATGAAATATTGAGAGTAAATCAATAGTGGAGATCTTTCTTGCCAACCCGCGTGGTTTTTGTGCCGGTGTTGATCGTGCTATCGAGATCGTAAACCAGGCAATCAAAAAGTTTGGTGCGCCGATCTATGTACGACATGAGGTTGTGCACAATCGTACCGTGGTTGCAGAATTGAAAACAAAGGGTGCAATTTTTGTAGACGAGGTTGAAGATGTGCCGAGTGGTGCAATCATTATTTTTAGCGCTCATGGTGTTTCCAAAGCGGTGAGAAAGGAAGCGGAAGAAAAAGATCTCACAATCTTTGACGCGACCTGCCCCCTTGTGACAAAAGTTCACAATGAAGTGAAAAGGTTCTCTAAGGAAAAAAGAGAGACTATTCTCATAGGTCATGCCGGTCACCCTGAAGTTGAAGGAACCCTGGGTCAATTTGAGGACCCCTCGCGAATACATTTGGTTGGGGATTTATCTGATGTCAAAGCCCTCAAGATTAAAGAATCGAATGCTGTTTCTTACGTCACACAAACGACCTTGTCTGTTGAAGATACAGCTGAAGTCATCAATGCTCTGAGAGTAAAGCTGCCCGAGATAACCGGCCCTAAGAAGGATGATATTTGTTATGCAACTCAAAATAGACAAGATGCAATAAGAGCGCTAACGGAGTCTTGTGAGCTTATTTTGGTAGTTGGGTCTGTGAATAGTTCCAATTCTAATCGATTAAGGGAATTATCAGAGCGACTGGGCGTGCCATCTTATTTAATTGATAGTCAAGATGAAATAGAGGATGCTTGGTTTGATGGTGTCGAAAAAGTGGGCTTAAGCTCTGGGGCAAGTGCCCCAGAAACTTTGGTTAAAGGGGTGATTGAAAGGTTAAATCGTATTAGTCCGGCCGAGGTGACAAACGTCATGACACATGTAGAGAATATAGCATTTTCTTTACCCAAAGAATTACGGTAACTTAAGTTCGTCAGTGAAAGCTGTATCTGTAAATAAAGACTTCTAGTAAGAGAGGAAATCGATATGAAATTTATTCAGGCTGGGTTTTCCCTAATCGAATTGATGGTCGTGATTGCAATAATTGGTATTATTTCTGCAATTGCCTATCCAAGTTACCAGAACTACACCTGCGATACCTATACGGGACAGGCTGTTGCTGATCTTAGGGTCTGTGCCTTGCGCTTGATCGCTATTACAGCGACAATTTTACCTATGCAGGTGCGTTAGTTGATGATACGGGTGGTACGCTTTGTGCGGCTAAATCCCCTCAGGGTGCGGCTCAAACACCACCGACAACTGCTGCAAAATTTGATATCTCATTGACCATAGCCTCTGGAAATCAGGCATACACCTTAAATGCGGCCGTTGCAACTGGTGCGTCATGTGGCGGTCCAATGTCACTTTCTTCCGACGGAACTTTGACGGAATTGTAATTACCCACTTCTATTTCCTCATTTAGTTCAAAAGTATGCCGCTTATCCTACAAATGAGTGGTCTTATCCTCCTGTGAACCCATTGGAATCGTAATGTCGTAGTATTTCTCGCTGAATGAGAGGTACTGAATTGATGTCCCTAGGGAAACTGCAAAAATATGCAGGAAATAACGATAAGAATAAAATAGGTGGCTTTACGCTCATTGAACTAATGGTTGGTCTCATCATTATTTCAATCGGTATGTCCATCGCAGTGCCTAGCTTTCAAGGAATGATCGCTAGAAATCGCATTGCGACGCAGGTCAATGAAATGTTGTTGGCTGTTAATCTTGCCCGAAGTGAGGCGAGCACAACAGGGGGCAATGTCAGTATTCAGGCATTGTCATCTTCTACCGCGGATGAATTTAGTGGCGGTTGGTGCGTAATACCTGGGCGGCCTGGCGATGCGGGCTATTCGGCTGATTGTAGTGCCGGCGTCATTCGGACTTTCGGCGCTTTAGCCGGAACGGTTACATTTAACCTTGTTAACGATGGTGGGCTCAGTTCTATTACCTTTACACCGCTTGGTGGCACGATAGATTCCTTATCTCGCAGCATAGATTTATGTGTCCCTGATCAAATTGGCCGAAGGGTGTTTATCACGCCAATCGGTAGAGCAAAATCATACAAACCGGGAGGTACAATTGAGCCCGCATGTTAGAGAACAACAAAATGATCAATAGAAACTCGTTTAGTAGAAGCAGAGGATTCTCGTTAATAGAAGTCTTGGTCTCAGTACTTATTATGGCTGTCGGTATTCTCGGTGTTGCTGGGATGCAGGTGCTTAGTTTGCAGCAGAATCGAAATGCTTTACTGCGAGATCAGGCATTGCAAGCAGGGAACGATATTCTTGACCGTATGCGCGCAAACCCTTTGTCAACTTACTCTCCAGTTTTAATCGATGCTATTCCTGCGTCAAATGTCAATTGCGTTGACAATAGCTGTGATCGAAATGAAATGGCAGAATTTGATATAGCCCAGTGGAAGTGTCGTTTGAATCCAATTGATGCGGATGGTGCTGTTTATGCCGTTTGTGCCGGATTCAACATTACGACAGCATCCATGCCTGGTGGTAAGGGCTCGATTTCAAAAGCAGGATTATTGTATGAGATCACTGTGGAATGGACGCGAGATCAAAGTGGTAATACCAGCACGATCATCCTCAGAGCCCAAACTGAAGATGGTTAATCAACAAAAGATATGAATCAAAATATGAAGACGATTAACAAATACAAGAAGAAGGGGTTTTCCTTAGTCGAATTGATGATTTCATTGGCACTGGGATCTATTGTTAGTGCTGGTGTTGTTCAGCTATTTGTGGCTAATTCAGAGACGCACTCTCTATTGATTGGTCAATCGAGAATGCAGGAGTCGGCCAGATTTTCTCTCGCTTTTATTGGCCGTCAGGTCAGGCAAGCGGGGTATAGAGGATGTTACTCCGGTAATGACGAGCTCAATCAAACAATTGACCCAGTAAGCAACATACCATACGAATTTGATCTTAGATTTGGGATGCAAGGTTATAACGCTACAGGGTTAGATGCTTGGACTCCTGCACTAACTGAGTTACCCAATACAGATGCTGATTCTGCGATGGGAGATGGTTCTAATACTGTCTTTAAAACAACTTATGGCTATGGTGCCGGAAATGGCATTGATATTGGGAAAGTCGTATCGGGTACTGATGTGATCACCTTTAGGCACATCTCTCAAACCGATGCTCGGCTTGGAGGATTTGTCAGCGGCGGATCAGTTTTTTTTAGCGATGCAATACTGGTGATGCCTACAACGGCGGAAGATCTTATTGTGGGTGTTCAGGATGGCTGGAATGAATTTGATTTGGATCATATTGTTATGATTCATGATTGTGAGAAGGCCACGATGTTTCGAGTTACGACATCAAACCCTTGGGGTCGAAATGGAGATGGCAGCCCGCAGCCGAAATCGGGTGCTGGTGATTTGATCATTGGCCATGATCCCGCTGATGCAGATTCCACCCGGAATTCTATTGCCCGATTGGCCTTGGTTAATAGCTTTAGTGAGGATGCGGCTGTTTCGGCGATTGAATCTCATACTTTTTATATTGCGCCAGGGAGTGGGATCAATAATGACGGCAACACACCCTTAAGTTTATGGCGAAAACAAGGTTTGGCGGCACCCGTCGAGCTTGTTGAAGGTGTTGAAAACCTACAAATTTTATATGGCATCGATACCAACGATGATCGTGTTCCGAATCAATATGTCGCCGCTAATTTCGTCCCGGATTGGCTGGATGTCATTACTATAAGGATAACGATTGTCGTTAATAGTATCGACAATGTCGGATCGACCTCATTGCCTAGTCTTGGCTGTGGTATACAAGATTGTATTACTGGCGAAGCCTATGACGGGCTACTGCGAAGAACCTACTCCCAGACAATTATGCTGAGGAATCATGGCTAAGATGAGAAGGAACATTCGATTAAAAGCACCTATAAGAGAAAAAGGTGTCGTGTTGTTTATGAGCCTCGTCATGCTGCTCATTATCACTGTATTAGGCTTGTCTTCGGTACAGACGACGAGTTTGCAAGAAAGGATGGCTCGAAATTCCCGTGACTCTAATCTGGCATTTCAATCTGCTGAAGCTGCAATTAAGGCTGCAGAAGGGATTGTGAATAGTTATGTAGTGGGAGAAACCTTCGATGATTTGGTACTTAGTGAAACTGGTCTTTTCTTTGAGAATGGTTATGACAGTACCCAGAACTGGGTTGGCTTCGATTGGGAAAATGGTCAATTTTATACCGCTGCTGCCTTAGAAGGCACGGCAGCACTGCCAAAATACATTGTCGAGGTTGTTAAAACCGTTGTTGCCTATGATGACACGCTTAACCTTAACAACATCGGCCAGGATACAGGTTCAGGTAGAACGCATATATATCGTATTACCGCCTATGGAACAGGCGGTACAAACACGGCTCACGTAATGATTCAAAGCACTTTTGGTAGGCGCTTATGATGTTTGGAGATAACATGAAAACTCGGTTTAGATCTATTGTATATGGAAGCCTGCTATCTGGTGTAGTCGCAGCTAATGGTTATGCGGCACCCATAGCCATTGACGATGCTTATAGCATTGATGAGGACTCTATTTTGATTGTCCCAGCACCCGGTGTACTTGGCAATGACAGTGGTGATGCAACCTTATTTATCGAAGCGGTTGAATTTGTACCCGGCATTGCAGTGGGAGTTCAATCTAGCCTTCTTAATTCGGGCGCGCTTCATACTGTCTTTGTTGATGGTAGCCTTAGTTATGATACAAATGGACAGTTTGAATACCTTGCTGCTGGAGAATCCATCGTTGATATTCAGACTTCCACATATACCTTTCGATATCGTAGTGAAGACTTAACTGGTCAAACAATTGGCGAAATCAGAATTACAATAAACGGCGTAAACGATGCGCCGACGCTTCTGGATTTGGATAACACGAGCATTGTAGAAAATGCAGGTGCAAGCGCGACAGTTGGCAATTTATCGACTGCAGATGTTGATACTAGTGATACTCATGTTTTTTCCCTGGTCGCCGGCACTGGTGATGCTGATAATGCTTCATTCACTGTGACAGGAACTACCTTAGCTGCCAATAATTCACTGGATAGAGAAGTTAAGGCTAGTTATTCAATAAGACTGCAAGTGAGTGATGGCAACGGCGGGACTTTTGAGCGTTCCTTTACGATTAGTGTGACAGATCTCAATGATACAGCTCCTATTTTTACTTCATCAGCAACATCTAATGTCAATGAAGGCCAGACATCTGTGCTCACTGTTATTGCAACGGATCCTGATACTACGGGTACAGGGCCGGTCTATTCAATAACAGGTGGTGCCGATTTAGCTAGATTTTCTATTGGTGGAGCTGACGGAGTCCTAATTTTCAATGCCGCGCAAGATTTTGAGTCTCCTACTGATGGGGGTAGCAATAATGTCTACGATCTTGAAGTCAGTGCATTTGACGGCACTAATACAACAGTGCAATCCATCGCAGTGACCATAGTCGACATCAATGATAATGATCCGGTGATTACCAGTGCAAATTCTGCGACAGTAAATGAGAATGATACGACTGTATTGACAGTAACATCGACTGATGCAGATGGCGTTGGACCAGCGCCGGTTTATGCTATGGCAGGGGGTGATGATGCAGGTGATTTTACCATTGGCTCTGCAGATGGTGTTTTAATTTTTAATCCTGCGCCGGATTTTGATAACCCAACTGATGCTGGTTCCAATAATGTCTATGTATTTAATATTAGTGTTTTTGATGGTGTAGCGACCGTACAACAAACCATTACGGTTACAGTTCAGGATTTGAATGATAGCGCGCCTGTTATCACTAGTGCGAACACCGTCAGTGTTAATGAGAAAGATACTTCAGTAATGACTGTTACGGCGACGGATGCTGATAGTGTGGGCCCTGCTCTCGTATATGCCATTAGTGGTGGGTTAGATAGTGCAAGGTTTACAATAGGCTCTTCGAGCGGAAGCTTAACTTTTACGATTACAACGGATTTTGAGGCTCCTGTTGATAACGGCATAGATAACGTCTACGACGTTGATGTGA
Source organism: Pseudomonadales bacterium (assembly GCA_016763855.1). Lineage (GTDB taxonomy): Bacteria > Pseudomonadota > Gammaproteobacteria > Pseudomonadales > Azotimanducaceae > JAHRVQ01. Next base: position 19,439 of record JAESSY010000201.1, on the reverse strand, counting down.
GTGTCTTCGATGGTGAGACGACTGTGGTTCAATCTATAGTGGTCACAATTTTAAACGTAAATGATAGCGTCCCCATTTTTACAAGTGCTGACACGGTAAATGTTAACGAATCTGAAACAGCAGTTATTACAGTACAAGCTTCTGATGCGGATGCAGTTCCAGCACCGATGGTTTATAGCATTGTGGGTGGGGATGATGCCGCGATATTTTTAATTAATTCAAGTAGTGGCGACCTGATATTTAATACCGCACCTGATTTCGAGTCTCCGACTGATAGCGGAGTAAACAATATATATGTTGTTAATTTAAGTGCGTTCGATACAGTTAACACAACATTACAAACTTTGACCATTAGGGTCGTCGATCTAAATGATAATGCTCCAGCTTATAGCAGTGGTAACGCAGTCAATGTGAACGAAGGAACAACGACCGTACTGACAGTGACAACAACTGACACTGACGGTGTCGGAAGTGGCCCGACATATACCTTAAGTGGCGGAGCAGATATAGCCGACTTTTCAATTGATTCTGCTAGCGGCGCTTTGGTATTCGCATCGACTCCAGATTTTGAATCTCCTGCTGATGCCGATACGAACAATGTATATTTAGTCGAAGTCAGTACTTCAGATGGCACGAATTCAACGGCTCAAACCATTACAGTTACTGTCCTGGATCTAAATGATATCTTTCCTGTATTTAGTAGTGTGGCAACGGTTAACCTAGATGAGAATGACGCAACAGTACTTGTTGTAACAACGACCGATGGTGATGGAGTCGGAACTGGGCCAACGTACTCTATAACTGGCGGTGCTGATGGCGCAGAATTTTCAATAGGCTCAGCAACCGGTAGTTTGATATTTTCAACAGCACCTGATTTTGAATCTCCCACTGATGTTGGTACGGATAATGTTTACATCGTACAGGTCAGTGTTTTTGACGGCGTGAATACAAGTGCGCAAACAATCACTATCACAGTGAATAATTTAAGCGATGAACCGCCCACCGGCGCGGACAAAACATTGACAGGAGCAGAAGATAGTACCTTCTCTTTTGTGCTCGCAGATTTCAGTTTCGCCGATGAAGTTGGTGATGCGTTTAAAGAAATCGTAATCACAAATATCGAATCTACTCTCGGATCTTTGGTGAATACCGCTGTTGCCCCCACTGCAATTGTTGCAAATGGAACTCAGATCCCCGTGGGAAACTTTGGGACTCTCACTTTTACTCCGATTGCTCACGTGAGCGGAAATATCAAATTATTTGATTTCAAGGTCAAAGATGCAACAGATGCGTTAAGTGTGGCAACTTATGAAATGAGAGCTTTAATTACAGCAGTTGCTGACACGCCTGTATTAACGGTTGCTAACTCGGCTGTTGCCGGTGATGAAGATACTGCAATCTCCTTAGGAATAACCAGTGAGCTTGTGGATGCTGATGGTTCGGAAACTATATCATTGGTCGTTACGGGCCATCCTACAGGGTCCACATTTGACATTGGTGCAGATTCTGGGAGTGGAACCTGGACTATTACAACAGAATTAACCGCAGCCTTGACGGTAACACCTCCGGCTAACCAGCATGATGATTTTCCTCTGACCCTAACGTCAACAGTGACAGAGATTTCAAACGGAGTAACTGCATCGACCGTGAAACTCATGACCGTCGTCGTCTATCCGGTTAATGATAATCCTTCAATATCTCCTCAATCTTTTAGTGTGGATGAGAACAGTGCCAATGACACAATTGTAGGAACGGTAGCAGCAAGTGATATAGAACCGGTGAACGGCGAACCGGCACAAAATTTGATTTATTCTATTACTGGTACCGCCTTCAAAATTGATGGGTCAACTGGTGAAATTAAAGTAAATGATTCAACGCAACTTGATGCTGAAACGGCACCAACTTTTAGCCTCCAAGTTACCGTTACCGATGATGGCATACCGAATCTGGATGACAGTGCGACGATAACGATTTCACTCAATGGCCTTGAAGACAACGTGCCAGTCGCCAATACGGATAACGTTAATGTTGATGAATTAGCGACGCTCAATTTTAATCCGATTGATAATGATGCTGATGCAGATGTACCAGCAAACACCCTGACTGTTGTCGAGGTCAATGGTGATATTGGTTTAGTCGGCGTGCCTTTCGATTTGGAAGTGCCTGCCGTACCACCAGCACTGTTACCAACTGTAGTGGGAACATTAACAATTAATTCTGATGGTTCATCTGTGTTTGTTACAAACTCTGATGTCACAGTAGAGGAATTTTCGGTAAGCACTACCTATCGGATAAATGATGGAACTACCGATAGTAATGAAGCCATTATTAATTTTATGATTAATCCGATTAATGATAATCAGCCTTCATTGACGGCTGATGGTGTAGCGCTGCAAATTGACGGTGTGCAGTTTGACGAAGATGAGGTGCCAAATGCCGGTGCGGCAAATGGCTCAAATGGCGCATCTATCCTCATTAACGATTTGTTTTTTGATTTGGATATTGATAAAGATGGATTGTTAGATTCGGATATTTTAGAGGATCTTGATAGTCTCCAATTCAGTATCGTAAGTAATAGTAATTCAAGTGTGGTCCAAACAGATTTGCAGGGTGGCGATCTGTTTCTGTTTAGTGGCACTAACAAATTTGGAACAGCTACAATTAGGATCGCCGCCCAGGACCAAGCCAATCCTTTAGCTAATCAGACTACAGCGACCTTAGATTTCATTGTTACTGTGGCTTCACAGAATGATGCGCCTATTTACAATCCTGGCTTCTACGTTAATACTCCTGACAAATTGGAAGATTCTGGAGATGTGATCGTCGATCTGGTAAACGCTTTTGCTGATGCTGACCAAAATGATGATGATCCATCCGATGAAACCTTGACTTATCAATTAACCATTACAGATTCGGCCAATGAATTTGTGGCAACCCCTCTGGTTGATGAGACAGGATTTAGTGCATGCGCTAGCCCGTTAGACGATCCGCTGGTAAGCTGTATTCTGAGCGATGATACGCCAGCGGGTTTGGATAGAACCTTAGTCCTGTTAACTCAGGATACCTCGATTAACTTAGTCATTAATACAGATGCTCACGGTACGCTGGATATTTCTGTTCAGGCTACTGATTTGGGTCTACCCATTGTCAGTCCATCCCCAGGTGTACCTGTGCCACTATTTGCTGTTGGCCCCCCATCTATTCCATTCCGTGTGACAATCAATGCCATTGGTGACGATACACCAGGCGCTGAGGACGATCACTACTCTGAATTTCCGAATCTAGTAATGAATGAGGATGGAGGCACAATAATCTTTAATGTCATTGAAAATGACTATCAAGGTGATACTCCAGCAGAAGTGATTAGTGTGGGTACCACAATAATTGATAAGGCGGGTCAAGCACGGGCATGGCGAACAACTAGTCGCTTGGCCGACCCAGATGATACGGGTGATTTTGCAATTGAAATTAACGGTGAAGTCAGTTGTGCTTACATAGATTGTCAGAGTGGTGAAACCCCCGATACGGCTGTTGATGGCTCGGCTATTTCCCAATTCGAAATCGCTTATCAGCCAAGACTAGACTTTAATGGTGAAGATTCATTTACCTACTGTATACGTGATAGTGCACCGGGTGGCGAAGTGGCATTTACACCACCGAGTGATGTTAGGTGTGCGACGGTTACCGTCAATGTACTGCCAACCAATGACCCGCCAGTGATCAATAACCTCATTTTAATAACGATGGTTCAGGCTGACGATTTGGTTGTGACTGCAGCGGATGGTTTAGCTAATTTTGTTAGAGATCCTGATAATACGCATCTCGATGGTCTCGGCTGTGATCCACTGCTGCCTACTTGCAATCCTGATCCTACGGACCCGCAACCTGATCGACTCTACTTCTACTTTGATGGTGCCTTGACTTTACATGGTCAGTTGTTTGCGCCTTTCCTCGATGATGGATCGTTTAATTACCGTCCAAGTGCAACATTCGCGGGTAATGACGAGTTTGGTTTTCAAGTCTGCGATCTTCCAACCCCGGGAGATGCAGATCACTGTGACACAGGTGTGGTTTCTATACAGATTGCGCCTTTAGAAGGTGCACCTGAAGGCTCCAGTGATGGTGCTGTACAATTCGATTACCAGCTAGCCAATACACCACTTGAGTTACCCATCGGACCTGAGCCCAATGTGCTGATCGTGAACGATGATTCTGGTTCCATGCGGTGGGGTATTATGGCTAATGGATCGAGCGGCTTGTATCAATTGGCGGGGGGATTTTCTCTGCTCTACGTGAATAGAGCAACTGCAGGCTCGTCAATTAGAGTGGCACCGGCAGAATCTGATGCACCTAACCAGGGATTGTGGCGTCTAAGAAACGCGAGCTTTAATACGGTTTATTACAATCCAGCGATTCGCTATGAGCCATGGAAAGGATTGGATGCAGGAGACGTAGAATTCCCAAACAGTCCACCAACGGCTGCTCGACATAATCCCTTGTCTTCAAGCCCAACTACCAATCTTACAAATGCGATTAATTTCACGGGAGTAGCGTTAAATCCATCGTCCCAATTGGCTTTTATTGCATCGAATAATTTCTATATCCCGCGATATTACAAGTGGAATGATAGAGACAGCGACGGTCAGTTGGATTCAACGCCGTCTCCTGCGCTTGATCCGAGTAATTCAGAAGGTGAATTAGTCTTAATTTTGGATGATGGCACCTTGTATGATCGAAGCGAAGATAGAACTGACTGTATCAGTAGTGAGGTTTCTTGTAGCTATGATGAAGAAATCCAGAATTTTGCGAACTGGTTCACTTATTCCAGAAACCGGGAATTTACGGCAAAATCGGCACTAGGCATCGTTGTGGCCAATGCTGAGAATATTCGAATTGGATATGGAAAACTTAATAGTAATAGTAATCTACGACCTATTGAGTCTATGAATACCTCTGAAAGAACAGGTGCTAAGGCTGCTTTGTTAGATGCAATTTACGCAACCAATTCTAACGGTGGTACGCCCTTGAGGCGAGCTCTTAGAGATGCAGGCCGTTATTTCGAATGTCGTGAAGACGATATTTTTAACAGCAATTCAGATACAGCGCCAGGCGATAGTGCTTGTCCAGTTCTACCTGCACCAGATGGTAATTGTCAGCAGCACTTTACCTTGCTTTTGACAGACGGAACCTGGAACGGCTCCAGTCCATTTTCGGGCAATTCCGACGGTGACAATAATACTAACTTTGATGGTGGTGCTTTTGCGGGTCCGAATTTTACGACCTTGGCTGATGTCGCTATGTTGTACTACGAAAGGGATCTCCATCCGAGCCTGAATAATGAGGTGCCAACAACAGCCAGAGACAGATCAAGTGCTTCAGATACCGCATTTGAGTCTAACAATAATGAAATCACATTCCAGCACATGACGACCTACACTGTAGGATTTGGTGTAAGTGGATTGGTTGATGAAATGCCAAGTGATTATACTCAGGGCTTCAACTGGGGAAATCCATTTTCTTCGACTCAAAGAAAGACGGATGATGTTCGTCATGCCGCCTATAACGGCCGTGGTGAATATCTGGATGCAGCAAACGGAGCTGAACTGGCTGAAAGACTGGTCCAGGCCTTCGAAGAATTTTCACAAGGTAGTGGTGCTGCTTCCGCAGTAAGTTTCAACTCCCAGGAAATTCAAGAAGACACGCTTATTTTCCGCGCGTTTTATAATACAAAAATTAACACCGGCGACTTGATAGCGCAACGATTAACAGATAGCGGTTTAACCGAAGAGCCCGTTTGGCGTTCTGCGGAGGTCATGGATTTGGTCGCCGCTACTGATCGAGAGATCTTTACCTATGATGATGTAGCGGGGCAAGGGATCCCCTTTCGACCAGGTTCTCTCAATATAGCCCAGAGAGCATTCTTTATCTCAGATACTGGAGCGACACTTGCTCAACAAAATACCGAGGTCACTCAAAGAGTACAATACCTACGGGGAGATTCTGCGAACGAACGTCCTGTTGGTAACTTCAGAGAGCGCCCCACGATAGAAGGCCGTTTAGGTGACATCGTTCACTCAACACCTGTATTTGTAGGTGCGCCAAATCGAGCAGGTAGGGATGCAGTTCCTTTCCCTCAGTCAGATTTATATTCTGCGTTTGTATCAGCGCAAACAGCTCGTCAGGATGTGATTTATGTTGAAGCCAATGACGGTATGTTGCATGGCTTTGATCCAGCCAACGGCAGTGAGGTATTTGGCTTTGTACCCAATAATCTGATGTTAGGCAAATTTAGCAGGAAGCTTACAGAATTATTAGACTTCAATTACAGCCATAAATTCTTCAACGATCTGACACCAGCCATTAATGATGTTTACATTGATTTGGATGGAGGAGTGACGCCAAATAAAGAATGGGCGACGGTGCTAATTGGTGGGCAAGGTGCGGGAGCTAAAGCTTATTACGCTTTGGACATTACCGATCCTACGGCTTTAAAAGAGGCAACAGCGGCAAATGTTGTGCTTTGGGAATTCACTGATGATGATGATACTTATCCCGTGGATGAATTAGGCGCTCCTCTCAAAACAGCGGGTTCACTCCGTTTTGATCTCCAAGCTGTGCCTAGACCGGTCAAAGATCTTGGCTATACTTTCAATCCACCGAGTATTGCCATGAGCAATGCAGAGGATACTAATGGAAACAAGGAATGGGTTGCCATATTTGGTAATGGATATAACAGTACTGCAGGTATCGCAAAACTATTTGTACTGTTTGTTGATAAAGGAGCTGATGGTGATTGGTGTCATCCGGATATGAGATATAACAACGGAAATGAAACTGATGCAGTACCGCCAAGTTGTATCGGGAAACAAGACTTTGTGAAAATCGACACAGGGTTTGGTGTCAACGGAGGCTTCCCCAATGGTCTGGGTACTGCCAGAAGTATTGATGCTGATGGTAATGGTACTGTAGATTATGTTTATGCTGGAGACACCTTCGGTAATTTTTTCCGCTTTGACTTGACCTCGTCAGATTTTACAGAATGGTCTTTTGCTAAAATATTTAAAGCTGAATATGATGATGGTAACGGTAACATCACAGACCAACCTATCACCACTCAGCCTATTGTGACGCGTCATCCGACTGAGCCTGAGGGGTTTATCGTGATTTTCGCAACGGGTAGCTACATCACTGTTCCTGATGGGTCAGACAAGGGAATACAGTCCATTTATGGCTTGTGGGATCGGTTAGCGCCAGAGCTTTTGGATATTAATGATTTGGTCCAACAACGTTATGTGAACGAAGTAAGTTCAGGTGGTGAGGGATTTGGTAACGTCAGAAGTTTGACCACTAACGAGGTTGATTATTCTGTGGTAGGCGGTGCTCGTGGTTGGTATAACCATCTTGATTCTGTTGCACCCAGTGATAATCAGGGTATCGACCCGCCAGAATTTCCCGGTGAGAAAGCGATTCGTAATATTCAGCTCAGAGGAGGACTCGCCTTTGTGAACAGTATTATTCCGCGGAGTGATACAAGCTGTGTAGACGTGGCTGGCGGTTTTGCATTAGCATTTTGCCCAGGGACTGGCAGTATAGATTGCTTATCCAATGGTGGTATTTTCGATCTGAATAATGATGGTGAATTTAGCTCAGGAGATGAGGTTAATGGCGAAATCGTAGCGGGCTTGCGCTTCGAAGATGCAGTGCCTACGGATTCATCATTTATTGAGGATCAACGTATCACCCAGTTGAGTGATAAGTCTTTGGATATAGTAACAACAAACACGTCTTTCGGTGGCAATACAGGTCGACTGTCTTGGAAGCAATTGGATACGGTGGAGTAAGGAGATAACTATGAAGATATTCAAAATAAGTTTTTTGTTTTTCATCTTTAGTCAGAATTTAATGGCGGAAGATGTCTTTCATAATTCCCTAGTGGGTTCTATTCAGGGTTCCGGTTCTGGACGCATTACGGAGGGACAAATCAGATCAATAGACCTAGTGAATAGAACCGCCATCATTAGCGGCTTTATCTATCACTTTGGACCCGCTACCGATGCCCAACCCTTGCAGGTCCGAATGCTAGGTAAAGACTATGGATCTCTTGAAATGTTGAAAGTGGATATGCACGTGGAAGTAATCTATATCCAAGAGGATCAGCACAGGGTAGGTAAAAAACTCACCCAGATTAATGAAAGTGAAGAAACGTGATGCACAACTCAACATCGTAATAACTTACCTTTACGATCCACTCTCATACCCTCATCATTGAGGGTATGAACTACCCTTGCCCTACCTTGCATATTGATCACTATCTGCCGTGCAAAACGAAGGTCCTTATTTTGAGCGCAATAGACGAAATTACCATTCTGATAATTTGTGTAACCTAGTTGAGTCATCTGCAGGTACTGTCGATTTCGAAATGCCCGCCATTTAATAGTGCCTGTAAATGTATCTGCATGAATTCTTTCGATTAAGAAATCTTTTCCATTTAAAATCGCATCAGAATTATGATCGGCAAAGATAATGACGCCATCATGCCATTTGCCCTTACAAACATTTTTTGGAGTTGAAGCCGGACATAAGGTAGTTGTTACGCGATGAGTAATTGCTGTTTGCCGGGCAAAAATCACAGCGCCGATAATCCAATTTACGCCAGCAGTGGCAACACTGCGGGAATGAATTCTATTGAAGGAAGGAAAGGCTAAAGCACTCATAATCGAGATGATGGCTAGACCTGTCATTAGTTCAATAAACGTTACACCCTGCACTTTCATTTTGACTATCTCAAAACTACCTTCAGGTATTCTGCTGCCAACCAATGTGACAGGCTATAGCCTTATACTGAATGAGGTGTAGGATTTATAGATTTTAATTGTGAGATAGTTGCTACTCTAGCCCAAGCTTTTTGAGGCGATACCTTAGAGCGCGGAAGGTAATGCCCAATTTCTTTGCCGCTGCAGTTTTGTTCCAGCGAGTAGATTCCAAGGCCTCGACGATGACGTTCTTTTCAATACCTTCCAAGTAGGATTCTAGGGAGTCGCTATTCTCAGGAAGAGAATCCCCCTCAGTTTGATCAATACCTTCTCCTCGTACAGTGTTTTCTTCATCGTCTTCAGTGCCCAAGTCGATTGTTAATCCAGTGACTTTTCCAGATGATAGGCTGAGGTCAACGGCGTTTATGAGATTGTCATCACAGAGTGTAAATGCGCGCTCAAGAATGTTTTCAAGTTCTCTAACATTTCCAGGAAAGTGATAGGCCTCTAGCGCAGTCATGGCGCCTGCACTTATTTTTGGTAGCACTGACTTATAATCTTCTGATATTCGTTTCAGTAATGCTTTGGTTAAAAGCGGGATGTCCCCTATTCTTTCTCTTAGACTGGGTACATTTAGCTCAATGACATTGATCCTATAGTAAAGATCTTGTCGAAATTTTCCTTCTTCGACTTCTGACGCTAGGTCTTTATGAGTCGCGCTAAGAATCCTTACGTCTACAGATAATTCTTGTTGAGTACCAATCGGTCTGATTGCTTTTTCTTGAATGCCCCTCAGGAGCTTAACTTGCATGGAGAGGGGTAAATCGGCGACTTCATCTAGGAACAAAGTGCCTCCGTTGGCCGCCTGGAAAAGCCCCTCCTTGTCACTGGTAGCGCCTGTAAAGCTGCCTTTCTTATGCCCAAAGAACTCACTTTCCATAAGTTCTCCTGGAATTGCCCCACAGTTAACGGGAATAAAAGGTGCGTCAGCATGAGGTCCTTCTTCATGAATCATTTTAGCCACCAATTCTTTACCACTGCCTGATTCCCCGCTGATGTAGATTGGAGCCTGACTTCGAGCCAACTTCGTTATCTGTTTGCGTAAAGAAACCATAATAGTGGTGTCGCCTAGCAGCCCTGATGTGGCGCCGTCCTGCTTAGTATCAATTATCGGCTTAAGATTAAGTGCCGTATCAACTAGGTTTCGGAGTTGTTCCAGATTTACTGGCTTTGAAACAAAATCAAATGCTCCAGCCTTTAAGGCTTCAACAGCTGAGTCCATATTGCCGTGAGCTGTGATCATTGCAACGGGAAGAGAAGGAAATTTGTGGTTGATGTGTTGCACTAACTCTATACCGTTTCCATCGGGTAACTTCATATCCGTGAGGCAAAAATCGAACTCATGTTCTACTAACAGCTTTTTAGCAGATGTAAGATCTTCTGCGGATTGCGTGTGGATATCCATCCGTCCTAGAGTAATTTCTAGTAACTCTCTGATATCGGGTTCATCATCAACGATAAGTGCTTGTTTCTTTGTCATCAAAGGTCTAATGCCTCACCTGTTGTATGAAAGATATTCTAAAGCAACTGCCGCCTGATTCCGATCTTGAATAACTCAATCTTGTGTTATTTGCGTCGCAAAGTTCTTTTGAGAGATAGAGGCCTAATCCAGTACCAGAAGTTTCAGTCGTATAAAAAGGTTCGAAAAGGTTGTGAGTTAGGTCTTCCGCAATACCTTCTCCCCAGTCGATCACCTCAATAAAGGGGATTTTATGTTGCGTGTCTAATCCAGCGAGGATTTTCACTTTTGCTTGACCAATGTTTTTATTGCTGTAGCGAAGACCATTCTGACAAAGGTTGGTGAGAATTTGAGATAAATGCAAGGGGTCAAAATTAAGACTGTTTTCTTTGGGGAAATGCTCAGTCTCGATAAGGATCTCTAATTTCTCAGTGACCCCCGCAGAGAATTCGATCGTGAATTCCTTAAGCCAAATGTCAATATTGAGAGCTTTGGGTTCCGCTGTTCTTCGGCGGGACATCTGCAAAACATTTTCAATGACATTGTTCATGCGAACACAATGAGTTTGGATGATGTCGCTTAGTCGTTTGTCTCCATGATCCAAATGCTCTGATTCTGCAAGTAATTGTGCTGCATGACTGATTGCGCCGAGAGGGTTTCTAATTTCATGCGCAATGCTCGCAGATAATCTCCCTAACGCAGCCAGCTTTAGTTGTTGGGCTTGTCTTTGTACTTCGGTGCTGTCTTCAATAAAAATGAGTGTGTCGCTGCCATCTTCGGCAGAATTGATTTCAGAAAAGCTGGCAAGTAACTCAGGTGAATCCCTTGAGGTGTGAAATGTTATTGACCTTTTATTATGGTTCAGCTTTCCATTTCTGAATTTGATCATTAGATTTTCTGGCAACTCGTTAATTTCGTTTGTTTCTAACCCTTCTGACTGGAGTAGGTTTTTCCCGGCTGCGTTAATCAGTTTTATTTTTCCGTTAGCATTGGCAATTGCTACGCCGGTGCGCATTTTTTCTACAATGGTTTGGTTGATTTCTTCGAGTGTAAATACTTCGGATTCTCTTTTTCTTAATTGTTGTGAAAGACTCTGGAAGAAAGTGTTTGCTACGAAATAAACGATTCCAAGGATACCTGCTTGGAAGAAACTTTGAGGATCATTCTGATCGAGAAAAAATAAATAGAATTCGCCGTAGAGGGTCAGTATAAATGCGACAGCAGGTAAAACTGTTGAAATTCGGCCATAGACGAGCGCGCCACCAAATGCCACAGTAAAAATTAAGAAATTACCTAGCCCGGAAGAAACCCCTCCGCTTGCAGACATCAGGAGTGTCAGTGCGATTATGTCTATAATCAGGATGGTAAATGAGGGCGCGGTTTTTGCCATGACCTGTTCACTCACGACGACAGGTGAAAGGCTAAGCAACACATTCCCTAAAAGATAAACGATGATAGTGTCTTGGAAAAGTTCCGGGTTAGCCGCCCCAACGAACTCCGAAAAATCCTCGACTGAAAATAAGTACAAAAACAGAAAAGATATTAGTAGCCGGTAATAATTATAGACTCGTAATATGGTTGATCTTTGTAGACTATGGAGGTCTTCAAAGGCTGCTGGTTCCATTCTTTTACTATCCAAAAATACCGAAGGTGATAATATTTAAGAGGGATTTGTCCCCTTTTGTTAGTGACCTCGACCCTTTAAATTTACCATCCTTGGTTAAAGTTTTGTGCTCAGGGTAGTTGCTAGTAAGCACGCGCAATGATTCTTCTGCCAGTTCCGTTAGATCCATAAGTTGATAGGCTTCTACCATCACTGCTAAAGCATCGGGGACAGAGGGGGTTTCTTGATAGCTTTCGAATACATACCGGCCTCGATTTGCTGCGGCGACATAAGCGCCGCGGCGAATATAATATTGCGCAATGTTAACTTCTCTCTGCGCGAGTAAATTGCGCAGATAGATCATACGTTTTTGGGCGTCAGGAGCGTATTTGCTATTTGGGTATCTACTCACTAATTGATAGAAGTCATTGAATGAATCTGTTGCTGCTCCAAGATCTCTTGTGGCAGGGTCTAGAGGGAGAAATTGTTCCAGAAAGCTCTGGTCTTCTTCAAATGAAGCCATACCTCGGAGGTAATAGGCGTAGTCGATATTGGGATGTTGAGAATGTAAGCGAATGAATCTATCTGCAGCGGCGCGTGCAGATTCGGCTTGACCGCTCTTGTAGTATGCATAAATTATTTCTAACTGTGATTGTTGAGCATATCGGCCAAAAGGAAATCGTGCTTCCAACAATTGTAATTTGCTCACAGCTTGCTGAAAGTTTGAAGATTTCAGGCTGTCTTGTGCTGATTGATAGAACTTCAATTCTGTCGCATCAATATCGTCCTGGGCCGTTTCATCGCTCGAGCATGCAGATAGAAAAATAGTTATTAAGGTAATGGCAATAAAACGCATACAAATCTCATTCACGTGTAATAATTGGTTCCAGGGTCAATCTGCTCGATCTTCCGCAATGGATTGATATTGACCGGGGTATTTAACCATATAATGAGTCTGTTGTTCCATGGGCTTATCTTTGATGTAAGCGAAAATGAAAATGATAATTCACAGTGCAATAGTACCCTCTGATCTTGCTCTCCGAAGGTTAGATCAGGTAGTGGCCATAATGTTCCCGCAATATTCTCGTTCCCGATTACAGCAATGGATTGAGAGTGGCGAGTTGACGGTTGATGGTCAGAGACAGAAGTCTAAATCCAAAGTGCCCTTAGGTGTCAAGATCCAAATTAATGCGACACCTGATGTCACCCATCATGAAGCAGAATCTATCCCTCTGGATATTGTATTCGAAGACCCCAGCATTCTTATAATAAATAAGCCTGATGGTTTGGTTGTGCATCCAGGCGCAGGTAATCAGACTGGGACCTTGCTCAATGGTTTATTACACTATTGCCCAGATCTTGAAGGCATTCCAAGGGCAGGGATTGTCCACAGACTTGATAAGAACACGACTGGTTTAATGGTTGTCGCCAAAACATTGGAAAGCCAGAATCATCTAGTAAAACAGTTGCAGTCCCGTGAAGTCAGTCGCATTTATGAGGCTGTCGTCTACGGTAATATAACCTTAACCGGCAAAGTTGATGCGCCCATAGGTCGACATCCACAAACAAGAATCAAGATGTCCATTCAACAAGACGGTAAGGAGGCGATCACAAACTACCGCGCTTTACAGGCCTTTAAAAGTCATACACATCTTGAGCTTTCATTGGAGACGGGTAGGACTCATCAGATCAGAGTTCACATGCGTCATATTGGACACCCCTTAGTGGGAGATCCAGCCTACGGTGGCACATTTAAGATACCGGGAGATAAGCCAGATTTCCGTCTGGTCGAGTGTCTACGCAATTTCCCAAGGCAAGCATTGCATGCGCGTAAGCTATCTTTTCAGCATCCGGTTGAAGAGGAAATGGTGAAATTTGAAGTGCCGCTACCTGAAGATTTGCTCACGCTTCTCGAATTACTCAATCAAAATGAACGATCTTGAGTATGTGTAGACACGCTTTAGGTTCAGCCCGCAGACTAAAGGCATATTGTCGTGATTGTTTTTCCAGATTGGGATAGACCTGCAAATGTCCATATCGCAGTAACTGATCGATTGGGAGGCGTGAGCGATGCACCATTTGGTGCGTTCAATCTGGCGACCCATGTTGGAGACAGCGAAGTGAGTGTGTTGGATAATCGCCGTAAGCTAATCCAATGTTTGGGCCTTGAAAACCCGCCATTTTGGCTTGACCAAGTACATGGCGCAGAAGTTTCAAGAATAGCGCATAAAAGCCAACGCGGCCGAAAGGTTGATGGTGTTTATACACAATCAACAGCACTTCCTTTGGCCATTATGACAGCTGATTGTATGCCCATATTAGTGTGTGACCGTGAGGGGACACAAATTGCTGCTGCTCATGCTGGCTGGCGAGGATTAGCCGCAGGTATTATCGAAAATATAGTGAGTCAATTTACAACAAGAGACCTTCTGGTGTTCTTAGCACCCACGATTGATGTTTGTCACTATGAGGTTTCTGATGCTGTCAGAAAACAGTTTAATTGTGTGGCTTCATTTTCGCCATCAAATATGAGGGGGCGTTGGATGTTTGATTTGTATCATGAAGCAAGCCAGCAGTTTGAATCTCATGGAGTTAGTAAAATTACGATGCAGCGGCGTTGTACTTACTGTGATGAATTACTTTATTCTTATCGTCGAGATGTGCAAACTGGACGTTTTGCTTCTCTGATTTGGATGGATTAAAAAGAAACCTCGCATTAGCCTAAGCTGCACAGTTATCTTTGATGATTTGCCGTGCTTCATTTTCTTTGGCACTCTTTTCTTCGGTCGTGAGGATTCGAGTTTGGCCGTTTTGATCCGTCACTCTAACGCGACTAAACATTTCCAGCCTAGCTAAATTTTTCTTACCTATGCTGCAATTAGATTTTTTTGCTGTCGCGATCTCAGCTGCAATGACAGCCCGTTCTTCAGCGATGGCGGCATCTGGGTTGACTTCATTTACACTACTAGGTTCATCTGGAATATTGGGAAGGGCAGGAGTAGGCGTCGCTATACGTTGTCCGAAGGTTCGAGATTTCGATACAAAACGCGCCTGGTACCCAAGAGGGTTTTTCTCGGCGTAATTAGTAACGCCATTTTCATCGACCCAAGTGTAATAGTCTTCAGCTGCCAGCACAGTATATGCGCTGAATGTTAGGGTCACAGCTAGGCAGGTTGTTGCTAAATACCTGATACTACTGAAAGTTATGTAAGACCTTAAGTTTTTCATCTAAAGCAATGTTAGATATGTAGATTTTGCCAGTTTACTTGAACAACTCAAGATAATCGATAGTTGAAAGTGATCTCTGACAACAAAAAGTGATCTATAAGGGCAGTTTATATATAAAGGCAGCTATCAGTCGTTGTGGATTCGCTTTATTATAAGAGATAGGAATGATTGACACTGTAAGTGTCTCTGAATGAGAATGCACGCCGTGCTAATAAATCACTGCTACTAAAACACTGTAGTACGTATGGGTTAATCATTAGATTAGGAATAGAGGCGAGCTCTGAGAGTTGTTTCAAAATATTTGTTAGATAAAGTGTAAGCAGAGGAAGTAGAGTTGGAAATGTTATCAGGCGGGGACATCTTAATACGATGCCT
The DNA here is from genome assembly GCA_016763855.1 of Pseudomonadales bacterium. GTDB lineage: Bacteria > Pseudomonadota > Gammaproteobacteria > Pseudomonadales > Azotimanducaceae > JAHRVQ01. The sequence continues at coordinate 3,961 of JAESSY010000201.1, read as the reverse complement.
TCAGGAAGAAGAAGTTGAAACTATTTTTGGGTACCCAGGGGGGGCAATCCTTCATATTTACGATGCTGTCTATCGACAAAACCATATTCAACACGTCCTTACGCGTCATGAGCAAGCTGCAACTCATATGGCAGATGGGTATGCGCGGAGTACCGGAAAGCCTGGTGTGGTTTTTGTTACCTCCGGTCCTGGGGCAACCAATGCAATCACCGGTATTGCAACCGCCTATATGGATTCAATTCCCATGGTGGTGGTGTCTGGTCAAGTGCAGAGTCATTTAATTGGAACAGATTCTTTTCAGGAAACGGACATGGTAGGGATTTCAAGACCTATTGTGAAACACAGTTTTTTAGTCAAGCGTGCTGAAGATATTCCCGCTGTGATCAAAAAGGCCTTTTACATCGCCACAACCGGGCGCCCGGGACCTGTTGTAATCGATATTCCCAAGGATATCACTAGCCCTACGGAGCTTGTTCCTTATGAGTATCCCAAAGATGTCAACATAAGATCTTATAGCCCAGCTCAGAAAGGCCATTCCGGGCAAATTAAGAAAGCGATTTCAATGCTCATGGCTGCTGAGCGGCCCATGATATATACCGGCGGTGGTGTCGTACTAGGAGATGCAACAGATTTATTGACGGAAATTGTGCGACTAACAGGCATGCCTGTCACCAATACGTTGATGGGGCTAGGGGCCTATCCTGCTACAGATCCTCAGTTTCTTGGGATGTTGGGAATGCATGGAACTTATGAAGCCAATATGGCCATGCATCACTGTGATTTGATTTTGGCTATTGGCGCCCGATTTGACGATAGAGTGACAAACACAATATCCAAATTTTGCCCCTACGCGAAGATCATACATGTGGATATTGATCCGACCTCGATATCGAAAAATATCGTCGTCGATATACCCATTGTAGGGCCGGTTAAGAGTGTACTAAGTGAAATGCTGGCACTCCTTAAAAAGGTCGTGCCGAAGAGAGATAAAAAGCAAGAAATGCTCCTCAAAGAATGGTGGAGTCAAATTGACGGCTGGCGAAGGCAAGATTGTTTGAAGATTAGTCGTACAGATCCGTCTGCTCAGATATTACCTCAAGAAGTGGTTTCTGCTGTCTATCGAGTAACAAAAGGCGACTCTTATGTGTGCTCGGATGTAGGTCAACACCAAATGTTCGCTGCGCTTTATTATCCTTTTGACAAACCCAGGAGGTGGATTAATTCAGGTGGTTTGGGCACGATGGGTTTTGGGCTACCAGCAGCAATGGGTGTTCAAATGGCTTATCCTGATGCAGTAGTCACCTGCATTACTGGGGATGGCAGTATACAGATGAATATCCAAGAGCTTTCAACTTGTAGTCAATATGGATTGCCGATCAAAGTTATTTGCTTGAATAATCGCTCTCTTGGTATGGTCAGACAGTGGCAAGACATGCATTATGAAGGTCGCCATTCCAGTAGCTATATGGATTCAATTCCCGACTTTGTTCGCCTCGTGGAGTCATATGGTCACGTTGGTTTCAGTATTGCCGAGTTTGATGACTTAGAACCGGTACTAGAAGAGGCCTATAGCATAACCAATAAATTGGTTTTTGTTGAAATTCTGATCGATCCTGAGGAGCATATTTATCCCATGCATGTCGCGCCCAATGGATCTATGCGAGATATGTGGCTGAGAAAGGGAGTGCGAACATAATGAAGCGAATATTATCCGTGCTGATGGAAAATGAAGCTGGGGCGCTGTCTCGGGTGGTTGGCCTTTTTGCTCAGCGAAATTACAATATTGAAACGCTTACGGTTGCACCGACTGAAGATGAAACATTGTCTCGCTTGACCCTGACGACAGTTGCCAGCGATGAACAAATTGAACAAATTACTAAACAGTTGAATAAATTAATCGAAGTTGTGAAGCTAGTTGATCTTACGGACGGCGAACATGTAGAGCGTGAGCTGATGTTGATTAAAGTTAAGGCTTCTGGGGCTCAGCGCGCAGAAGTTAAGCGTCTGGCTGATATATTCAGAGGGCAGATAGTTGATGTGAGTACTAACGCCTATACAATTCAGTTGGCAGGGGATTCAGCAAAGCTCAATGCTTTTATCAGAGCGATGTCAGAATCTACTGTATTGGAACTGGTCAGAACAGGAGTGTCTGGACTATCTCGTGGCGAGAAAATACTGACAATTTAAGGTATGCAAAATCTTACCAAGGGGCAGGATCGTGACTGAAGATGGCCAATCATTGAATTCGGAAGAGACTCCTTCGAAAGGCTCTCAAGTTGAAGATAATATATCAGCTTTATTTGAGGTGAAGGAGGAAAGGGCCGGCTTACGCCGCGGCATCTATCTTTTACCTAATTCAGTGACGACAGGTGCCTTGTTCTCAGGCTTTTACGCGATTATTGCGGCCATGAGTGGTTCTTACGAAAATGCTGCAATTGCGATTGTGGTAGCCGGTTTCCTAGATGCGCTAGATGGGCGTATTGCACGAATGACCAATACTCAAAGTGAATTTGGCGTTCAGTACGACAGTCTCTCGGATATGGTTGCTTTTGGCGTAGCACCTGCTGTGCTTATGTTTAGTTGGGCTTTGTCGGGATTGGGGAAGGTTGGATGGGTCATTGCTTTTCTCTATATGGCGTGCGCTGCACTGCGTTTAGCGCGGTTTAATACTAAACCGGACAATAGAGTATTTTTTGGGCTAAACAGTCCAATGGCTGCTGGAGTAATCGCTGCAATGGTTTGGGTATGGAGTGAACATCTGGGTTCTCCTCCGGATATTGAGGTGCGGGTTCCCCTGGCTCTGCTGACAGCAATGCTTGCTCTGTTAATGGTCAGTAATGTTCCCTATTTCAGTCCCAAAAAACTTAACACGCAGAAAAAGTCTCCCTTTGTTCATATGCTAGGCATTATTATTATTTTTGCCTTTGTTGCAGCAAATCCCCCTGTTGCACTACTCATTTTGGGTGTGACCTATGCGGCCTCTGGGCCAATACAAGCATTGATGAGAAAGAGAAAGCCGAGCCAGCCTGACTAAATAGCACCTCCCCTTTGGGGGGTAGAGCTAGGTCGATCAAAATAAATGCTAATAATTATTAATTCCAGCGTGACATCGTCAAATTCGATCTGTATAGTCCGCTTCTCTTCAGTGATGGAGAGAAATAAAACTCGTTTTTTTGATAAGTTTTTGTTCTCAATAAGCGTGGTTTTAAGCGATTTGTTTGTAAGCAGATTGTGCCAGATAAGTTATTTTCACTTTATCTATTTTAATGCTTGCAAACCTTAGAATTGGTCGTATAATGCGCCTCCTCGATCAACTAGATAGGCGGTCGGGGCTAGCGGAAAGGCAGGCAATGACTCGTTTCGAGGGTGCCGGCTAAGAAGCTTAAGGGGTTCAATGATTGAATCCTTGGACAATATCAGGACGTAAAGTAGCCCACTGTAAAGATGTCAGTGAGGCATTTCTCGCGCTGAAACTTTTGTAGAAAAGTTGTCCTAAATGTTCTTTAAAAATTTGGAAACATGCAATAGGTGTAGGTACTTGTTGAGTTAGATACTTAAATTATATCTGACAAAAAAGTACCGACATTAATATTGAGTTTAATACTTACTATTTTAAACGGTAATTTTGCGTTAGAGCTGTGGGGCTCGCCGTAAGGCGAACACACAGGGCGAATAGGAGTTTGCTTGCAAACACCGACGCCTCGTACCCACAAAAGATTTGCACCCTAAGGTGCAGCTAATGTCCTGAGTGACTTCCAAAAGAAGTTTCATAAGGGATGTTAGAGAAATACTTCTTAAATTGAAGAGTTTGATCATGGCTCAGATTGAACGTTGGCGGCAGGCCTAATACATGCAAGTCGAACGGTAACAGATCTAGCTTGCTAGATGCTGACGAGCGGCGGACGGGTGAGTAACGCGTAGGAATCTATCCAGTAGCGGGGGATAGCCCGGGGAAACCCGG
>JAESSY010000013.1 GCA_016763855.1 Pseudomonadales bacterium | reverse complement strand
TAGCTTGTGCATATCAACATGGCAGGTTAGGTTAGGCTGCTGAAATACCAAATGAGGAAGCGATAAACCAAAAGGCCTTAGAATTTTATATGTTGGCAGCTGACCAGAGACATACAGAGTCCCAAATTTTATAACGTCTTTATGGCAGCTTAGATGAAGGTAATGCAATGCCAGCAGCAGCTTACGGTAATTCAGACCCCCGTAATGCTGTAGCTCAACTTAGAAACTTTATCAAAATGTTAGACGAAATGGTTGAGAACTTTAAGATGTATGTTCAGGAATCATTAAATATGGTAGAAGTCTTGAAAAAGAGACCTTGGTTAAGAACTTAGGAGTTTTATAAAAATCTCTTAGCACAAATGGAAGCTAACCATTAGGAGTGAGTTGGTTTGTTCTTCTATCAAACAATAGAAAATTCCCATGCGTAAAGTTGGCTATTACTGTTTCATTTTTTACTTATTTTCTCAAATATCTAATAAGTATAATTTCCGAATTATGGTAAACTACAATAAATTATTAATTAACAATACATTGCTTTATCACATAAGACATTATTTTAGAGATCCTTGCCTAATTGCAAGAAATAAATTAAAGTATAAAGCATCACCTAATAGTGTAATGGAATGCTAGATAAATTACAAAAAAAGAAATTACAGCTCGATCAACACCGACCTCTCTCAAAAGCTTTGGTTAAAAATCTCGCCCATTGGTTTGATGTAGAATTAACTTATGCATCTAACGCTATTGAAGGCAATACCCTTAGCCGTCGTGAAACTGCAATTGTTTTTGATAAGGGCATAACTATTGGTGGTAAAAGTCTCAATGAACACCTAGAAGTTACCAGCCATAAGCAAGCCTTGATCTTTATGCGAGGACTTGTTGATCAAAAAACAATAACTCAAAATGAATTATTAGACCTTAACCGTTTTATTTTACGAACTATTCAGCCCGATGACGCAGGTCGTTATCGAAATGTTATGGTACGTATTTCAGGCTCAACAACGGTTTTACCTAACGCAAAAAAAGTACCAACACTAATGGAAGACTTTTTTGTGTGGCTTAAAAATTCTAATGATCATCCTGTTGAAAAAGCGGCATTGGCACACTATAAGTTAGTGACAATTCATCCTTTTATTGATGGTAATGGCAGAACTGCAAGACTACTTATGAATCTTTTGTTACTGCAGGCTGGCTACCCTATAGCTATTATTAGTCCTAAACATCGCTTAATTTATTTATCTGCTTTAGAAAGAGCGCAAACTGGCGGTAGTTTAGAAAGTTTTATGCAACTTCTTTATAAGGCAGTAGATAAATCTTTAGATATTTATCTGAAAGCTATTTCTGGTGAAGTTGTCCTAGAGCCGGTTACTCATATTCCAAAAAACCTTCTTAAAATTGGTGAAGTAGCTAAAAAGGCAAATGAGACCGTGCCAACTATTCGTTTCTGGACAAAAGAAGGGCTTATTCAACCAGCTAACCATACAGAGTCAGGCTATTTTTTATATAATGAGAAAGTTTTTCCGGTGATAGATAAAATCCGTGAGATGCAGCGAAAGCGTTTATCAATCAAAGAAATTAAAGAGCTTATTAAAAAGGAAAATTCATGACATCTTCAGCATTTACCAGTGGGTATTATACCCAAGGTGGTCAAACCCATCTTCACCGTTTGCGCATGCTTAATCAAGTGCTTGGGGCCACTATTAAAGGTTCCTTTGTGGTTGCTCTTTGCTACATTGCCATGCGTGTTTACTTTGACTGGCAACCGTACTGGAACCTGGCTTGCTTTTGGAAGCTTAAGCTCCACATTTTTATGCATCTGCCTGAGGGGTATTTTAATACCTGTAATCTGATCACATCTTATGACGACGGCTATGGTAGTCCCGTCTATACAGTTATGAATCACCAGCAAATGCTGAATAATCCAGTGTATTTAAGCCACGTTGATAAAGTGATTGGCATGGCTTGGTCCAGACTTTTTGAAAGTATTGGAATTTTTACTCTTTCTGTCATTTCTATCAGCCTGGTTTGGAGCCGAGTTGGTAGGCAAAAGAAAAAGACTAAAATCGTTAAAGGTACCAGGTTGGTGACCCCAAAAGATCTAAGCAAGCAAATTAAGAAAGCTAAGCAAGCCAGTGACCTACAGCTTGGTGGCAGCCGAACTTCGGCAAGTGTGCCGCTGATAAAAGGTAAGGAAACACAGCATATGTTAATAGCTGGCACCACCGGAGCTGGTAAAACCAACGCTATTAATGAACTACTGATGCAAATTCGTGAACGAGGTGATCGTGCCATTATCGTTGATAGCAACGGTGAGTTTTTGCAGAAGTTTTATCAGGAAAGTGATCTCATTTTTAACCCACTAGATAAGCGTTCAGTTAATTGGAATTTATGGCAAGAATGCCCAAAAGACCGTCATATCAACGACTTTGCAGAATGTTTAATTCCCCAGGAAGGTAATGATCCTTTTTGGGGTAAAACATCTCGTTTGCTTTTTTCAGAAACGGCAAAGAAACTTAGGGGCACCCCAAGCTATAGCAAGTTTATGGATATGGCGTTGAAAAAACCACTCAGTAAAGTAGAGTCTTTTTATCGTGACACTTTAGTGGCAGCTTTGATGTCGCCGGAAGCAGAGCGAACAGCAGCCAGTGTGCGTACCTCCCTCACCTATGCCTGCCAAGGGTTTGCATTACTGCAAGATTGCAGTGAAGAAGGTCACTATCAACCATCTTGGTCAATTAGAAAATGGATGGCACAAAATAGTAATGAATGGTTATTTCTTAGTTGTGAAGTTGACCAGCGTGCTCTACTTAAGTCGCTCTTTGCAGGCATGATGGGCTGTGCTAGCCGTGCCTTAATGAACACTCCAGTAGCAGATCAACAGGGTGATAACGAAGTGTTGCGTACTTGGTTTATTATTGACGAGCTGCCAAGTTTAGATGCTATTCCTGACCTACCCAAGGCGATGGCTGAGGTTCGCAAATATAACGGTTGCTTTGTGCTGGGTCTGCAAAATATTAGCCAACTTGAAAATATCTACGGCCATCACAATACTAAAACTATTAATAGCTTAACCAGTACCAAACTGATTTTCAGATTAAGCGACCATGAAACTGCCAGGCATATGTCTTCTTTTTTAGGCAGGCAAGAAGTTTTAGAGCCAAGTGAAAGTATTTCTTTTGGTGCTCACCAAATGCGTGATGGAGTTAGCTTGGGTAGCCAAAGGCGTACGAAAACCACAGTGGATGAAACAGATATTATGGCCCTAGGGGATTTGCAGTGTTATTTAACGTTGCCGGGCAACTATCCGTTAACAAAACTGAAATTTAAGTATCATAAACTTGAATGCCATACCCCTGCATGTATAGAGAAAGATGATACTGCTACTAGTATACTGCCAGATAAAACACTTCCAACTAACTTGCTTTCGACTAGTTTACCTGACGGTGAAAAAGACAAAGATTCTACATTGAACATAGTGCCCTTATCTAAAGAGCTAGTGCAGGGTAAAGAACAAGAATTACAGGAAAAAAATTCTTTAACGAAAGCTGAGATAAAACAAGAGTTACGTAGCCTCACGAAAGAGATTAAAAGCTTAGAAAAGGGTATAGAAAGTGATAGAGGTAGTAAAAAAGTAGAGAAGAAAACTATAAAAGCTAAGGGATCAAATCCCCCTACTCCAGATGAAACATTTTTTGATGAAGGTAGTGAGGTTACTAATGACGAAAATACAAATGAAGAGAGTATAAATGATGATGCTATTTTTGATAAAAGACAGCAATTAGTGTCAACAACTCCCCTCACCCAGCAGCAACTAGAGTTTCAAAACAAAGTTTCTTCCAAAGGATAATCCTCCCGAAAAAAATGCAAAACTAAGCAAAGTAGTTTAGATGCATTGATAAACTAAAAAAGAACAGCTGAGAGAGCGAATTATTTTTTAGAGATACAATTCATCTTCTTGTAACTATTAAAATAAAGGAGTATTCTAACCGTGATTTTTAGTTGGTGTAAATTTATGAAATACAAGTTTCTTTTGGTAGCTATAATTGCTTCTACCTTTGTATTTACTACTTTTTCCGCCAGTGAAGAGCCTGATCCAGTTAATGCCTCTACTCCCACGGTTAAAAAACAGGTTAGGAAAAGTAAAAAAAGAAAAGCCTCAGATGATACTAATAAACGAAGTAAAATTAGTAGGGAATCTGCAGTTGTACCAGCCCTCGCTGCAAGTAGTTCTTCAAGTTCTTCTGCAGTAGTAGCAAGTAGCTCTTCAAGGGCCGCTTTGCCTCATGGATGGAGTCCAAAACCTTCTGGACTTGCTAGGATGATGGCCCAACTATTAAAAAGAGGAAAAAATCCAGCTCCAAATATCCCCGTAATTAGTGCTAAACAAGAAATGGTTGAGGGTAGCCGACGTTGGACAAGAGGTTTTGTTAACGAAGAGACCACAAAATCTCACCAGTGGCACATTAAAATGGCAAAAGTAGTTAAGTTATTAAGTAGTAATAGGGGGCAATACCTAGTTCAAAATGCTAATATTGCTGTGTGTAGTTTTTGTTTCTGTAAGGCGGATGGAAGTCTTATAGGAAGTAGAAATGAAGTA